>NZ_JBBMEU010000012.1:0-40563 GCF_040096415.1 Megasphaera intestinihominis | reverse complement strand
CCAAAAGCCCTCGAATCTGGGGATAGGATCTATTGTAATTACGTATTATGCGTGGATGTAGATGCGGACGGCCCGGTTGATGAGGTTGATCTTGCGTCCGTAGAAAATGTAGTACATGGCAAAGCAGGCAATGGCTACGATAGCAGCGACGGCATAGAGCTGGGGGAACGTGAGCAGGCCGTGGAGGCTGCCGAGGACATACGGGCCTACGCCGATGCCAAGGTCGAGGGCGACGAAGTACGTCGACAGGGCGACGCTGATGCGGTACGACGGAGTCAGTTTGATGCAGACTGCCTGACCGTTGGACATGAACGTGCCATAGCCGAGGCCGACGAAGACGCCCGATAAGAGAAGCTGCCACGAAGCACCGGTGATGCTGAGGAGGAACAAGCCGATGGCCAGGCAGATGTAGCAGGGATAGAGGACGTAATTTTCGCCTTTATGGTCGAAGATGACGCCCGTCATCGGACGGGTGATGGTGATGACGACGGCATAGACGACGAAGAAGAACGTGCCGGCCTGGACCAGGTTGATTTCACGGGCATAAGCGGCCAGGAAAGTCAGGACGCTGGAATAAGCGAAGCCCATGAAGAAGCCGATGATGGAGATGACCATGACGCGATATTCGACGTAATTGTCGAGGCTCATGGCTTTCATCTTGGCCACCTGTTCAGACGTGAGGGTAATTTCGTCGATGTGGAGGGCGATGCAGCCAATCATGCACAAGCCGACGAGGATGGCGCAGAGGGTGATGATAAAGGTGAAGTTCGTGACGACGATGAGGAACATGCCCAGGAAAGGTCCGACGGCAGCGGCCAGGCTAGTGCTCAGGCCGTAGTAGTTGATGCCTTCACCCCGCTTATCGGCAGGAATACAGGAAGCGACAATCGTGTTCGTCGCTGTCGAGACGATGCCATAGGCCATGCCGTTGAGGAAGCGGATAGCAAAGAGAATAGCGAGATTGGGAATATAAAAATATAATAACGTCGTTACAAAATAAAGGATGATCCCGCCATATAACGATTTGCGGCGGCCATACAATTCAATGGCTTTGCCGAACTGCAAGCGGGCCAGCAAAGTGCCGACGATGAAGATGCCCGAAGCCAGGCCGGCTTCACCGAGAGAAGCATGAAGCTGGTCTTTGGCGACGACGGCGATAATAACCATCAATAAATAATAAATGAGATAGACTACAAAATTGATACCTGTGTCGAGAAGGAAGTCTTTGTTCCAAAGTGATTGATTCGACATTCTGTATTCACTGCTCCTTTCGTATTTGCAAGCTAGATTCTACACCTTCTCTCCCCGCTTGTATAACGCAAAAAAAAGATACCTGTCATCGTTTTTTACGATGGCAGATACCTTTATCATTATTTTTTGATATGATACACGCGGCGGATATAGTCGACGAAGACCTGTATCGTCGCGTACTTGGGATTGTCCTTCTTATAGACCAGATAACAGGGCAAGCGCAGCGGCGGTTCCAATGCACAGTAGCCCTGGGTGATGCCCATGGCCTGGAGGAATCGTTCCGGCAGGATAGCTCCGATGCGGTTCTGCTGGCAATAGTTCATCATGGCATAGGGCGTAGAGAACCAGGCCTGCGTTTCCTGAGGCGGGCAGGCATGGGCCGTGAAATAGTGATTGATGTAGTTATTCATTTCGTATTGCGGCGAATATTGCGCCAACGGCTGGGATGCCACGTATTGAGGCGTCACGGCATGTTCCGGCAGATCCAGGTTCGGCCCGTAATAGACGAGGTTCTCGATGCCAAAAAAGACCTTCTCGTAGTCTTCCAGGTGCAGTGCCGGCAGATAAAAGAGGGACACGATATCCAGTTTATCGTCTTTCAGCCATTGGATCATCTCCCGGACTTCCAGGTTGTAGACCCGGAAAGAAGCGCCGCTGTGGTGCTCCTGGAAATAAGCGAGGTGGCGGTTCATGTGGACGTCGCCTAAGGACAGCATGATTCCCACCGACAGGGGCTGGGTCTTCCCTGTCCGCCCTGGCAGTTCGCTCATGGCTTCTTCTAATTCACCTAAAATGCGGGCTATTTTCGTGTAGAACATCTTGCCAGCCGGCGTCAAGTGACTTCCCCTGTTCGAGCGCTCGATGAGGCGGACGCCGACGAGGTCTTCCAGTTTCTTCATCTGCGCACTGAAAGCCGACTGGGTAATGTTGGCGGCATTGGCAGCCGTCGTGAAATTTCCATACTTCCCGTAAATGACGAAATTCCGCAGCTGCTGTATCGACGGTAAATCCATGGGACCTCCTTTTTTCGTTCCTCGTAGGTCGTTCCTCGTAGGTCGAAAAAAAGCATCCCATCACGATGAACGACGAACGATGAACGATAAAGCAAAAAGGCCTTGCATGATGGCCGAAACCTTCATGCAGGGCCCCTTCAATTACTTATCTAAGAGTTCATCGAATTTTGCATTGGCTGCGTCGAACTCTTCGTCCGTCGGTGCGACGTAGACGTCTTCGCCGTCTTCCTGGTCGACGCGGGCGATGATGGCATCGCCGCCTTCTTCGTCTTCCGTGACTTCGACGAGCAGGGCGAATACTTTACCATCGAGGTCGAGGCGCTGTACTTCCTGATATTCCACTTCGTTGCCTTGGTCATCCGTAGCGGTCACGATGATGACTTCTTCCAATTCGTTGTTCATTTCTTCCGACATAGTAGTCCTCCTTAATGAGCATGAGCGTCTAAATAATTCTGTAAAATAAGGATTGCTGCCATTTTATCGACAAACTGCTTGCGCTTTTCGCGCCGCACATTGCCTTCCTTTAATACATTCTGGGCCATAACGGTCGTCAGGCGTTCATCCCAATAGACAATGTCTATATCCGGGACGGTTTGCTGGAATCGTTCGACGAATTCTTCGATTTTTTTCATATTATCGCTGTAGTCACCGTTCATATGACGCGGCTTGCCTACGACGATGCGGTGTACTTCTTTTTCTTTGATCAGTTCGCGCAGACGGGCAAAGTCTGCTTCATCGGATTTACGGCGGATCGTTTCTACGCCCTGGGCCGTAATCAGCAAGGCATCGCTGCAGGCGACACCGATGGTCTTGGAACCGACATCGAGTCCTAAAATTCTCATATGTCTCCTATAAGTTGTGCTGTTTGACGTACGAACGGACTAATTCTTCGATGAGTTCATCTCGTTCGATGCGCCGGATATTGCTGCGAGCATTGTTGTGGCTCGTGATATACGTCGGGTCACCGGACAGGAGATAGCCTACGATCTGATTAATCGGGTTGTATCCTTTTTCTTCCAATGCGTGATATACATCTTCCAGAATCATGGATGCAACGGTCTGTTCTTCACTTCGGTTTTGCATAATCATCGTTTCGTCGCTTACTGCCATGTTCACTCACATCCTTTTTATTCAACTGGCATGACTGCCAAAAATTTATGCTAACATATCGCGTACGGCTGCGGCACCGGCTTTAAGGGCATCGCCCAATTTTTCCGGTTCCTTGCCGCCGGCCTGGGCCATATCGGGACGGCCGCCGCCATTGCCGCCAGCTGCCTGAGCAGCAGCTTTGATGATCTTGCCGGCATGGAGGCCTTTCTTGGTATCGCTCTTGGCGACTTTGCAGACGAAGTTGACTTTATCGCCATTGGTCATCCCCAAGAGGACGACGCCGCTGCCGAGCTTGTCGAGGACCGTATCAGCCAGGTCGCGCAGGTTATCCATAGAATCAGCCTGAGTGACGGCTGCGACGACAGGAACGCCGCCGATATCTTCTTTAGCTGCCAGGATGCTGTCCATATCGGACAGGGCTGCGTCTTTCTTGAGCTGAGCCAATTCTTTTTCCGTATCCTTGAGCTGGGCCAGGAGAGCTTCCAGTTTGGCCGGCGCATCGCTGACCTTGCCTTTCAAGAGGCCTGCCAGCTGCTGCAGTTCCTGCGATTCATCCTTAGCCAGCTTGAGGGCAGCCGGACCGGTAACGGCTTCGATACGGCGGACGCCGGAGCCAGTCCCGGTTTCGCTGGTAATGCGGAACGTACCGATGACCGACGTGTTGGCCACATGAGAGCCGCCGCAGAGTTCGCAGCTGAAGTCGTCGACGGAGACGACGCGGACGATATCGCCGTATTTTTCACCGAACAAGGCCATAGCGCCCTTTTCTTTGGCCGCATCGAGGGCCATTTCTTCGATGGTGACGGGGACGGCCTTGAGGATTTCTTCGTTGACCAGGGCTTCGATCTTATCCAGTTCATCCTGCGTGACCGGCGAGAAATGGGTGAAGTCGAAACGCAGGTGGTCCGGTGTGACCAGCGAGCCGGCCTGGTTGACGTGATTGCCCAGGACTTTGCGCAGGGCAGCCTGCAAGAGGTGTGTTGCCGTATGGTTGCGGGCCAGGTTCATATGACGCTGCTTGTCGACAGCGATATCGACGGCATCGCCCGTGCGGAGGACGCCTTCAGTGATTTCAGCGATGAGGTATACCAGGCCATTGGGCAGAGCCTGGGCATCAGTGACCTGTGCCTTGCCTTCAGCAGCACAGAGGACGCCTGTATCGCTGAGCTGACCGCCGCCTTCGGCATGGAAGGGGTTGTCGTCGAGGATGATCGTCACTTCCTGGCCGTCGCGGGCTTCGCTGATTTCGACGCCTTCCTTGCCGAGCATGGCAATCGTCGCTTTGACAGCCGTTTCGTCGTTGACCAGTTTCGACTGGTCCAGCTTGGTCGTATCCGGCGTAGCGACTTTGGCCGATACTTTGGTATGGGCAGCGCGGGCCCGTTCCTGCTGTTCCTTCATGGCTTCCTGGAAGCCGTCTTTATCGACTTTGAAGCCCTGTTCGCCGGCGATTTCTTCGGTCAGTTCCATGGGGAAGCCATACGTATCGTAGAGTTTGAAGACTTCAGCGCCAGTGAGGACTTTGTCGTCGCCCACATGGGCCATCATATCGTTGAGCAGTTCCATGCCCTGTGCCAGGGTAGCGCTGAACTGTTTTTCTTCTGTATTGATAATCTGTTTGATGAGGGCTTCGTGTTCCCGCGTTTCCGGATATTCATCGCCGAGGATGTCCAATACCGTATCGACGAGACCTGCCAGGAAGAGGTCCTTGATGCCCAGGAGGCGGCCGAAGCGGACGGCACGGCGCAGGATACGGCGCAGGACGTAGCCGCGGCCTTCATTGGACGGCAGGATGCCATCGGAAATCATGAAGGTAATGGCGCGGATATGGTCAGCAATGACCTTCATGGCCATCTTCTGACGGGGGTCATTGTAGTCGCCGCCGGAAATGGCGATGACTTTTTCGATGATTGGGAAGATGAGGTCCGTTTCAAAGTTCGATTCTTTCTGCTGGATGACCGAAGCCAGTCGTTCCAGACCGCAGCCCGTATCGATGTTCTTCTTGGCCAGCGGTTCGTACTTGCCGTCTTTAGTGCGGTTGTACTGGGTGAAGACGAGGTTCCAGATTTCCAGGTAGCGGTCGCAGTCGCAGCCGACGGTACACGTCGGTTTACCGCAGCCTCGTTCCGGGCCGAGGTCATAGAAGATTTCACTGTCCGGACCGCACGGGCCTTCGCCGATTTCCCAGAAGTTATCGTCGAATTTGAAAATCCGTTCGTCAGCCAGGCCAATCATATTATGCCAGTAGTCATAGGCTTCTTTGTCATCGGGATAGATGGTGACATACAATTTATCCGTATCCAGTTCCAGGACTTTGGTCAGGAATTCCCAGGCCCAGGAAATGGCTTCTTTCTTAAAGTAGTTGCCAAAGGAGAAATTGCCCAGCATTTCAAAGAACGTATGGTGACGGGCCGTACGGCCTACGTTGTCGATATCGTCAGTGCGGATGCACTTCTGACTCGTCGTGACGCGGTACGACGGCGGTACGAGCTTACCCGTGAAATATGGTTTGAGCGGTGCCATGCCGGCGCCGATGAGGAGCAGGCTGGGGTCGTTTTCCGGAATGAGCGGAAAACTGTGCAGGATCAAGTGCTCCTTGCTCTTAAAGAACTGTAAATAGGCTTTGCGGATTTCATTACCCGTCATGTACTTCATATAGTAAACACTCCCTCTAAATATCTTTCTACATGGGAAAATTATACGCTCATTTCCCCCTGTTCGGCAACCTTTTCTTGTGATTTTTTATCTCACAGCCCGGTTGTATAAGGAAAGGCTAGAGGACGACTGTTTCCTAGCCAGTTTGCCTATCTCCGGACCCGTGTAGCACCGACATAGCGCGGCGACCAATAGCCGCTGTCGAGGCTGTCTACGCGGATGCCGCCACTGCTGGTGGCACTGATGAAATTGTTATTGCCGACATAGATGCCCGTATGGGATACACCCGGTTCATACGTCGTGAAGAAGACCAGGTCGCCCGGCATGAGTTCGCTGCGGCGGACCCGCTGGCCTACTTCATATTGTTCATCTGCCAGGCGCGGCAGATTGATGCCATTATGGGAAAAGACATATTTCGTAAAGCCTGAGCAGTCGAAGCCTTCAGCCGGCGTATTGCCGCCGAATACGTAAGGGATGCCCAAATACTGGTATGCCGAATCGACCAGCTGGTTGCCGAAAGCATCGCCGCCGCTGAAATGACGGTATTTGCTGATAGCGCCATTGTTGAAGCGCGTCCCCTGCCCTCTCTTCATGACCGGCTTAGGCGGCAGCATGGAACGATTGCCTGTCAGGAGATAATAGGTCCAGCCGCCGACTTTACCGCTGACCTGGATTTTCTTATCTTTCTGATACTGCGATACGGCCCGCGCCGTATCATTGGTGTAAACGCCGTTGACATTGACCCGGTAGCCTTTACTGCGAAGAATCTGTTGAATCGAACGGACTTCATCGCCCCGGCTGCCAATGGTCAGCGGAGAAGCTGCCAGCGCCGGCAGTGCGGCAAAAACGAAAAGTGCGGCAAATATCCAAACTTTACTGATTTTTTTCCACATAAATACTCCTCTCTGTCTCGAAGGCCATACAACGCACCGTTCCTACCTGTCTTTATGCTGGCCGAGTTCAGCCCGCAGCCAATACAGAGGCCTATGTTTCACCTCTTCAAATATACGTCCTATATACTCTCCGATGACACCAATAAAAATGAGCTGGAACCCACTGAACAGGCAGTCGACGATCATCGTCGTCGTCCATCCCGGCACGGCTTCGCCCATTATATTACAATAGATGACATGCAAAATCAGGAGCAGGCTCAACAAACCGCTCAGCATGCCGATATAAAAGGAAACCCGCAGGGGAATCTTGGAATAGGCCATGATCCCGTCCAGGGCAAAATGAAGCATCTTGCGTACGGAAAACTTCGATTTCCCGGCATAACGCTTGGGTGCTACGAAATGAATAAAAGTCTGTGTGTAACCGATGTCCCCGATGAGGCCGCGGATGAAACGGTCGTGTTCGCGGAACTGCTTGAATGTTTCCAGGACCCGCTTATCGATGAGGCGGAAGTCGGACCCGCCTGGTGTGATGTGGACCGGGGATACGGCATTCAGTATACGATAATACCATTTCGACGTTATGCGCTTGAGGAAGCCCGCATCGTCCGTCGCTTCCCGTATGGTCTGGACGACGTCGTTGCCTTCGCGCCATTTCTGGACCAATTCGGGAATCATCGACGGCGGATGCTGCAAGTCACCATCCATGGTGATGACGGCGTCGCCAAGGGCATGATCCATGCCGCAGGTAATGGCCAGCTGATGGCCGAAGTTACGGGCCAGGATAAAAGCCCGCACGTGCTCATCCTGCTGGGTCAAGCGGCTGAGGATGAGGGGCGTTGCATCTTTAGAACCGTCGTCGACAAAGATGATTTCATAATCCATATCGAGTGCCGCTGCGGCTTTCGTCGCCTCTTCATAGAATTTCTCAATGTTCGGCTGTTCATTGTATACAGGAACGACAATAGACAATAACTGTCGTCCCGTCCCTCTCGTTTCTGAATTCAATTATATCATCCCAATATTTTTGTTGTCAAAACCGGCAGCCTTGTTTTCTGCTACGACAGATGCCAGGAACTTGCTGATTTCCGCCTGCGAGGCATAGCCGATAATGCGTTTGAGTGGCTTACCGCCCTTAAAGAACAATAATGTCGGAACCGCCATGATTTCATATTTTTCGGCAATATTCCGCATCGTATCGACATTGATGCGTACTACTTTCACAGCATCGCCAAAATTCGCGGCAGCCTGGCTGATTTCCGAATGAACCATCTTGCACGGTTCGCACCAGGGAGCCCAGAAGTCTGCGATGACAATGCCCGGCTGATGAAGGACTTTCACAGAAAAATCAGCATCACTGTCAATCGAAACTACTGCCATGATTATACAACCTCCCATCTGGCCGATGTAAATCAAATCCATTATACCACTTTCGCTTAATGAAGCCAACTAGAAACATCGTTCGCTATAAAAGGAGCAAAAAAGGGGCTGTCCTTTGAAGACAGCCCCTTTTTAGGGGGTTAGCAGTTAGGGGTTCGTGGTTCGTGGCTAGCGGCTAACTGCTACCTGCTGACGGCCAGCACCCGTTCAAAGAGGTTCTTGGCCAGGGGGCCGAAGCCGTCGCGTTTTAGCGACGAGTAGGCCAGGGCCGGCCGGTCTGACGGGAAGAGTTTGTTGAGCTGGGCCAGGTTGCGGTTCTTTTCATTGGCCTTGAGCTTGTCCGCCTTGGTCCCTACGATCTGCAGGGGAACGCCGGCGCTGGCCAGCCAGTCATAGGCCTGCTGGTCGATGGCCAGGCCGGGATGGCGCAGGTCGACGAGCAGGCAGAGGACGCAGAGGTTCGGCGACTGCGTGACGTATTCGCCGATGAAGGCACTCCACATGTCACGGTTCCTGCCGCCAGTCTTGGCAAAGCCATAGCCCGGCAGGTCGACTAAGTAGAACGGCAGGCGCTGCTCCCCTTCTTCTTCATCGCGCCGCCGCAGGGCTGCGCTGAAGTAGTTGATAGTCTGCGTCTTCCCCGGTGCGCCGCTGACACGGGCCAGGCCGCGGTGGTTGCACAGGGAATTAATCAGGCTCGACTTGCCGACGTTGGAACGGCCGAGGAAGGCGACTTCCGGCACGTTCCCTTCGGGGTACTGGTCGCGGCGGACCGCCGTCGTGGCATAGGCCGCCTTGATGATATCATACGAAGCCATCAGGACTTCACCAGTGCCTGAGCCAGCACTTCATCCATATGGTGAACGAAGACGAATTTGACGTCTTTTTTGACCGACTGCGGCACTTCGTCCATGTCGCGCTTGTTTTCTTCAGGCAAGAGGATCTTCTTGATGCCTGCCCGGTGAGCGGCGATGACTTTTTCCTTGATGCCCCCTACGGGCAGGACCGTCCCGCGCAACGTGATTTCACCGGTCATGGCTACGTCGTGGCGGACGGCTTTGCCCGTCAGGGCCGACGTAATGGCCGTGGCCATGGTGATGCCTGCCGACGGACCGTCTTTAGGGATGGCTCCTTCGGGCAGGTGGATGTGCAAGTCCATGTTGGCGTAGAAATCGGCATCAATGCCCAGGACATCGGCCCGGCTGCGGACGTAGGTCACGCCGGCTTCAGCCGATTCCTTCATGACGTCGCCGAGCTGGCCCGTGAGCAGCAGGCGCCCTTTGCCCTTGACGGCAACGGCTTCCGTTTCCAGGACTTCACCGCCGACCTGGGTCCAGGCCATACCGGTGACGATGCCGACTTCGTCGTCTTTGTGGACCGTTTCCGGCAGGAATTTGACCGGACCGAGCAGTTTTTCCAGGTTCTTGACGGAGACGCTGAGCGGTACTTCGTCGTTCATGAGCAGGGATTTGCCGATACGGCGGCAGACCGTACCGATGGTCTTTTCCAGGCTGCGGACGCCCGATTCGCGCGTATAGCCTTCGATGATATGGCGCAGAACGGCGTCGGAGAACTTGGCCTGACTCGGTTTAAGGCCATTTTCTTTGATCTGTTTCGGCACCAGATAGCGCTTGGCGATCTGGACCTTCTCTTCTTCTGTATAACTCGTGAAGTCGATGATTTCCATGCGGTCCATGAGGGGCCGGGGAATATCGCCGAGGACGTTGGCCGTCGTGATCCAGAAGGCTTTCGACAAGTCGAAGGGCAGTTCCAGGAAATGGTCACTGAAAGTATTGTTCTGTTCCGGGTCGAGGACTTCCAGCAGTGCCGACGACGGGTCGCCGCGCATGTCGGACGTCATCTTGTCTATTTCGTCGAGGAGGAAGACCGGGTTCTTGACGCCGGCCTGTTTCATACCGGCCAGGATACGGCCCGGCAGGGCACCGATATAAGTCCGGCGATGGCCGCGGATTTCAGCTTCATCGCGGACGCCGCCCAGGGATATGCGGACGTACTTGCGGTTCATGGCCCGGGCGATGGATTTGGCGATACTCGTCTTGCCCGTGCCCGGAGGACCGACAAAACAGAGAATCGGCCCTTTCAGGCTGTGCGTCAGCTGTTTGACCGCTAAATATTCGATGATTCGGTCTTTGACCTTCTTCAGGCCGTAATGGTCTTCATCGAGGACTTTCTGCGCTTCGTTGAGGTCCAGGCGGTCCTTGGTTTCCTTCTTCCAGGGAAGGGCCATGGCCCAGTCGAGGTAGGTGCGGATGATGGCCGATTCCGCCATCATGGGCGGCATGGAGTCGAGGCGGTCCACTTCCTTGAGCAGGGCCTTTTCGATGTCTTCGTCGAGCTTCATCTTCTTGATCTGGTCGCGGAGTTCCTGGACTTCCGTGTCCTTGTCGACTTTGTCGCCCAATTCTTCATGGATGGCCTTGATCTTTTCCCGCAGGTAGTATTCTTTCTGCTGCTGGTCCATCTTGCCGCGGACTTCCATGTTCAGCTTCGATTCCAGGTTGGCAATGTCGACTTCCGTATCCAAGAGCGACGCAATGCGGCGCAGGCGGGCTTCGACGTCAGCCGTTTCCAGGAGCTGCTGGCGGATGACCAGGCGCAAGGGCAGCTGGGATGCAGCGAAGTCAGCCAGGACGCCCGGTTCGTCGATGTTCTTGGCATTTTCGCTGGCTTCTTCGCCGTCGCGGAGATTGCCCATCCAGTCCAGGAGCCGCTTGAGGACGACCCGGCGCAGGGCTTCTTCTTCGACTTCGTTGCGGCTGATTTCAGCCACTTTGACGGCAGCCCCTTCGAGGTAATCGGCTTTCTGGGAAAAGCCCTGCATGCGGACGCGGGAAATGCCGTTGACCAGGATGCGGACCAGGCCGCCAGGCATGCGCAGGAGCTGTTCAATCTTGACCAGGCAGCCGATGGTATAGACATCGTCAAAACCCGGATTGTCTTCGTTTTCATCGACCTGGGTCGCTACCAGGAGCTGCCGGTCGTGTTCCATGGCGTAGTCGACGGCAGCCAGGGACGTATCGCGGCCGATGTCGATGTGGCTGACCAGCTTCGGATAGACGACGATGCCCCGGAGCGGGACAAAAGGCAGGGCCAGGATATCTTGCTCGTTGAGCACAACGTTTTCGTTCATACACTTCACCTTCTTCTATGGAAAAATAAAACTCATTTCCGGTTTAAGAAATGAGTTTTATTGTACATTATATCATTTTGCCTCTTTCAATACGAGGTCGGGCTCAGCGCCTTCTTTGACGCATTTTTCCGTGACGATGCACTTGGCTACGTCGTCGCGGCTCGGTACATCAAACATGACATCGAGCATGATCCGTTCGATGATGGAGCGAAGCCCGCGGGCACCGGTATTGCGCCGCAGCGCTTCCTTGGCAATGGCCTGGAGAGCTTCCGGCGTAAATTCGAGATCTACGTCGTCCATGGACAGCATCTTCTGATACTGTTTGACCAGGGCGTTCTTCGGTTCTGTCAGGATGTGTACCATCGCATCTTCATCGAGAGGATTGAGAGTAACCAATACGGGCAGGCGGCCGATCAATTCCGGGATGAGGCCGAACTTCTGGAGGTCCGTCGGGATGATTTCCTTGAGGAGCGATTCCATGGAGTGTTCGGACTTGGAGTGGATGTCCGCACCGAAACCCATATTCTTGTCCGTCGTACGGTTGAGGATGGTCTTGTCGATACCATCGAAAGCGCCGCCGCAGATGAACAGGATGTTCGTCGTGTCGATCTGGAGCATTTCCTGGTGGGGATGCTTGCGGCCGCCCTGAGGCGGAACGCCGGCAACGGTCCCTTCGAGGATCTTCAACAAGGCCTGCTGGACGCCTTCACCGGAAACGTCACGGGTAATGGACGGGTTTTCCGATTTGCGGGCAATCTTATCGATTTCGTCGATGTAGATGATGCCCCGTTCAGCTTTGGCAATATCGTAATCAGCGGCCTGGATGAGCTTGAGCAGGCAGTTTTCGACGTCTTCGCCGACATAGCCGGCTTCGGTCAGGCTCGTCGCATCGGCGATGGCAAAGGGCACATCGAGGAGGCGGGCCAGGGTCTGGGCCAGGAGGGTCTTGCCGCTCCCAGTCGGGCCGACCATGACGATATTCGACTTCTGGAGCTCTACATCATCATCAGAGGCACTGAAATTGGTCTGGAGCCGCTTGTAGTGGTTGTACACTGCAACGGAAAGGGTCTTCTTGGCTGCTTCCTGGCCGATGACGTATTCATCAAGGGTAGCCTTGATTTCATGCGGCGTCGGCAGGTCCTTGAGCTGGAAGTCCGGCGTTTCTTCCGCCTTTTCTTCTTCCATGATGTGCTGCGCTACGGCAACACATTCGTCGCAGATATAGACACCCGGGCCGGCAATGAGCTTCTGTACTTCGCTCTGGGGCCGGCCGCAGAAACTGCAACGCGGTTCATCATTCCTATCGTTCATCTTGTCTTCCTCCTGTCCTATTTCGTTTCATCCGGCAGCGGACGGGTCAGGATTTCATCGATGAGGCCGTATTCCTTGGCTTCTTCGGCAGTCATGAAATTATCCCGTTCCGTATCCTTCTGGATGACGTCAATGGGTTGTCCTGTGTGTTCAGACAAGATACCGTTCAATTCCTTGCGCATGCGCAGGATTTCGCGGGCATGGATTTCGATTTCCGTAGCCTGGCCCTGGACACCGCCGAGAGGCTGGTGGATCATGACCTGGGAATGCGGCAGGGCGAAGCGTTTGCCCTTGGCACCGGCCGTTAGGAGTACCGACGCCATGCTGGCAGCGGAACCGACGCAGATCGTCGAGACGTCCGGCTTGATGTACTGCATGGTATCGTAGATGGCCATGCCTGCCGTGACGACGCCGCCAGGACTGTTGATATATAAGTGGATATCCTTGTCAGGATTTTCTGCTTCCAGGAAAAGGAGCTGGGCGATGATGCTGTTGGCAACGGTATCATCAATCGGGCCGCCGAGGAAGACGATGCGGTCTTTCAACAGGCGGGAATAGATATCATAGCTCCGTTCCCCTTGTGCCGTCTGTTCGACGACGATGGGTACATACATATTTGTCAAAACTAACACCTCCGGAGAATGCGTTTCCGGGATTAGTCTTCAGCCTTTGCGTCTTCAGCTTTAGCTTCTTCTTTTTTGTCTTCGTTCGGGTCGACGGCATTTTTCAGGATGAAGCTGGCTGCTTTTTTACGGCCGACAGACTGTACGAGCATGGGAACGCGATGTTCTTTCAAAATGATCTTGTAGACTTCTTTCGGATCGGCACCGAAGTTCTGAGCCATCGTGATGATTTCAGCCTGGAGATCGATGTCTTTGACTTCGATGTTTTCAGCTTTGGCGATAGCTTCGAGGACGAGGTCCATCTTTACGTTTTCTTTAGCCGGTTCAGCGTAATGTTCTTTGAGTTTGTCCATATCCTGGTTCATGTATTTGAGATAATCGTCGAGGCTCATGCGCTGTGTTTCCAGTTTCATGGCCAGTTCTTCGATCATCTGGTCGATTTTGTCGTCGATCATGACCTGCGGGATATCGACTTCGGCATTGTTGACAGCCGTCTTCAGGACTTCAGAGTTGAATTTTTCCAAAGCCTGGAAGGATGCTTTCGATTCGAGGCGTTTGCGGATGTCGGCTTTGAGGTCGTCGACGCTGTCGAATTTGCCGGCTTCTTTAGCGAATTCATCGTCGATGGCCGGGAGTTCGCTGCGTTTTACGTCGTTGACTTTAACGGCGAAGACAGCTTCTTTGCCAGCCAGGGATTTTTCAAAGTAATCTTCCGGGAAGGTGACTTTGACGTCTTTTTCGTCGCCAGCTTTGCAGCCGATGAGCTGATTTTCAAAGCCCGGGATGAAGCTGCCGGAGCCGATCTGGAGCGGATAGGATTTGCCTTCGCCGCCTTCGAATGCGACGCCGTCGACAGTGCCTTTGAAATCGATGACAGCGAAGTCATCTTTTGCAATTTCCGTGCCTTCCGGAGCTACGACGAGTTTCGCATGCTGTTTCTGGAGGTTAGCCAGTTCTTTGGCTACGTCTTCGTCGGTTACGTCGACTTTGTCTTTGGCAACGGTAATGCCCTTGTATTCGCCGAGTTTGACTTCCGGTTTCTTGGTGACCGTAGCTTCAAATACGACGTCTTTGCCTTTTTCGTCGGTAATGACGTTCAATTCCGGTTCAGTTACAGGAACGATGCCTTCCTGGTCGAGGGCGTCGCTGTAGGCTTTATTGGCAATAGCTTCAAAAACTTCCTGTTTGACAGCATCTTTGCCCAAGAAGCTTTCCAGTACCATGCGCGGTGCTTTCCCCTTGCGGAAGCCCGGGATATTGACACGGCTTGCCAAGTTCTTGCAAGCTGCTGCTGCCTGTTTGGAAGCGTCTTTAGCAGGCACTTCAATGTGCAGGGTTACTTTGTGCTGGTCTACTTCATTCACTGTTACGTTCATTCTAAGTATGTCCTCCTTATGGGCCGGTAGAGCCCTGAATATCTCTAAAATACCATATTACGCTCTACATCATACCACAACTTTACTTTTTTTACAATATGGGTAAAGGCGCTGTCGCATAAAGACAGCGCCTTTTTGAGTTTGAAGTTTGTAGTTTTTAGTTTGCAGTGAAATGGTTAAAAATTAAAGGCCATCTTCTACAAACTACAAACTTTGTATTACAAACCAATCACTCCCTACCGCAATTCGCAGCCGAATTTTTCTTTCAGGTCTTTGACGATGGCGTCGACCGGGGCCTGGATGTCGGCGTCGGTCAGGGTCCCTTCTTCGGAACGGAAGACTAAGGAATAGGCCAGGCTCTTGTAGCCCTGCGGTACCTGTTTGCCCGTGTACATGTCGAAGAGGTGGACGGCTTCCAGGTTGTCGCCGCCGTCTTCTTTGATGACGCTGACGATGTCGGCATTGGCCGTAGCCAGCGGTGCCAAGAAGGCCAGGTCGCGGCTCGATGCCGGGAACTTGGCGACTTTATGGTAATCCGGCAGGAGGTTGACCAAGGGCAGGATAGCGTCCATATGCATTTCAAAGACATAGACCGGGCCGGCGACATCGTAATTGTCGATAGCCTTGGGGTGGAGTTCGCCGAAGTCGCAGAGGACTTTGCCGTCTTTGACGTAGCGGGCAGCCTTGCCCGGATGGAGCAGCGCCCAGTCGGAGACTTCCAGGTCGGCCTGGATGCCCAGTCCCTGGAGGACGGCTTCGACGAGGCCCTTGACGTCATAGAAGTCATAATTTTCCGCTTTGGCCGGCCATTCAGCAGGCGTGCGCTGGCCGTAGAGGAGGCCGCTGACATAGAATTCCTGTTCCGGCAGTTCCGTCAGGGGCAGCTGTTTCGGCCGATAGACCGGTGCGATTTCGTAGATGCCGACAGACGGATTCTTGACGGCCTGGTTGCGGACCAGGACATCCATCAAGGTCGGTACCAGCGTCGTCCGCATGAGCGGGAAGTCTTCCGTAATCGGGTTGAGGATGGGCACGGCGTTGTATACGGCATCGCCGTCCTTGAAGAGGAGCTTCTTCAGCTGGTCCGGGTGCATGAAGCTGAACGTGACCGTTTCGTTGAGGCCGCTGCTGCTGAGGATGGACGAAATCTTTTCGCCTACGTCGTGGTGGAAGCCGGCTTCGCCTTTGGAAATGGGAGCGGCCGGGCGCGTAGACGGGATGTTTTCATAGCCGTAGACGCGGGCTACTTCTTCGGCGATGTCCGGCATTTCCGTGCAGTCGCCGCGATAGCTGGGAACGACGGCCGTCAAGGTATCGCCGTCTTTTTCAATGCCGAACTGCAGCGTTTCCAGGATATGGACCATGTCGGCTTCCGGGATTTCCGTGCCCAGGAATTTGTTGACCTGAGCCGCCGTAAAGGCGATGCGCGTCGTAGCCTGCGGTTTCGGATAGACATCGACGACGCCTTGGGCTACGTCGCAGGCGCCCATTTCCTGGAGGAGCTGGGCACAGCGGTCGATGGATTTGATGCAGCTGTCCGAATCGAGTCCTCGTTCAAAACGGCCGGAAGCTTCGGAACGCAGGCCGAGCATACGGCCCGTATGACGGATGTTGGAGCCTTTGAAGGAAGCACATTCGAGGATGACCGACGTCGTCTGGTCCGTGACTTCCGTATCCATGCCGCCCATGATGCCGGCGACGCAGCAGGCTTTTTCTTCATCGGCGATGACCAGCATGTTGTCGGTCAATTTACGGTCTACATCATCCAGAGTCTTCAAGGCTTCATCGGCTTTGGCCCGGCGGGCGATGAGGTGATGGCCGGCGACTTTATCGTAGTCATAGGCATGGAGTGGGATGCCCAGTTCGATCATGGTGTAGTTGGTAGCGTCGACGACGTTGTTGATGGGACGGACGCCGGACTTGCGCAGGCGCTGCTGCATCCACATAGGCGACTTGCCGATCTTGACGTTCAGGAGCAGGCGGGCGGCATAGCGGCTGCACAGTTCTTCGTCGTCAATGGATACTTTGACCTTGCCGTCGATGGGCGTGTCACATTCTTTGACGGAAATATCCGGGTAACGGGCTTCTTTGCCGCTGAGGACGGCGAATTCACGGGACAGGCCGACCATGGAGAAGCAGTCGGCGCGGTTGGCCGTCAGTTCATATTCATAGACGACGTCGCGGACCTGGAGATAGTCGGCCGCATCGACGCCGAGGGGCGTATCGGGCGGCAGGATCCAAATGCCTTCCCGTTCTTCCGGCAAGAGCAGGCTGTCGTCGAAGCCGAATTCGTGGGCCGAGCAGAACATGCCGTTGGACAAGACGCCGCGCAGCTTCGAGCGCTTGATCTTAGTGCCGCCCGGCAGATGAGCGCCGTGGACGGCGACGGGGACGATCTGGCCGACGCGGACGTTGGTCGCAGCCGTGACGATCTGGAGCTGTTCATCCCCCATGTCTACCTGGCAGACGACGAGTTTATCCGCATCGGGGTGCTTGTCGATCTGAAGGATCTTCCCGGTCTTTACTTTCTTGACTTCTGTCCCCCAGTATTCCACCTGTTCGACAGGGATACCGGCAATGGTCAATTTATCGGCAAATGCCTGCATGTCCTGGTTCATGTCGACGTCGACATAATCCTGCATCCAAGTTAAAGAACTTTTCATTATTCATACCCTCCTAGAACTGGTTCAAGAACCGCATATCGTTTTCATAGAACAAGCGCAAATCATCGATGCCGTATTTCAACATGGCAATGCGTTCGACGCCCATGCCGAAGGCAAAACCCGTGACGACGTCCGGGTCATAGCCGTTCAGGCGCAGGACGCTGGGATTGACCATGCCGCAGCCGAGGATTTCCAGCCAGCCCGTGTGGGAGCAGACACGGCAGCCCTTGCCGCCGCACATGACGCAGGAAATATCGACTTCGGCGCTCGGTTCCGTGAAGGGGAAGTAGCTGGCGCGGAAGCGGACTTTCGTCTGCGGTCCGAAGATGTCGCGCAGGAAGTCTTCGAGCATGCCCTTGAGGTCGGAGAAGCGGATGTCCTTGTCGATGATCATGCCTTCCATCTGGTGGAAGACCGGCGAATGGGTCGCATCGTAGTCGCAGCGGTATACCTTGCCCGGTGCGATGATCTTGAAGGGTTCGTTAGGCTTGTGGGCCTGCAAGGTCCGTGCCTGCATGCCCGATGTATGGGTCCGCAGGAGGATGTTATCCGTAATGTACATGGAGTCCTGCATGTCCCGGGCCGGATGGTCTTCCGGCAGATTCAGGCATTGGAAGTTATAGTAATCCGATTCGATATCCGTCCCTTCGACGATGGAGAAGCCCATGCGCAGGAACGAGTCTTCCATCAGGCGCAGAGTCTGATGAAGGGGATGTTCGTGGCCCATGACCGGTTTGCGGCCCGGCAGGGTAATGTCGATTTTTTCCGATTCGATCTTCGCAGCCAATTCCTTGGCCTTGACTTCTTCCATCTTGGCCTTGATCTGTTCTTCGATGGCATTGCGGGCCGTGTTGACGAGCTGGCCGACTTTAGGCCGTTCTTCTTTGGAAAAATTCTTCATTTCCTTCATAATTGCCGTCAGTTCCCCTTTTTTACCCAGGAACTTGACGCGGATATCCTGTACGTCCTGAAGATGTTCGCTCTTGGCGAGCTGTTCATTGACGGCCGCTTTGATGGCCTCGATCTTATCACTGATCATACTTTCTTCCTCCTACTGGCAAGTACAAAAAAAATAGACTCCCGCCCCCTAAGGGGCGAAAGTCTCATTCGCGGTACCACCCTACTTGATTCTCGATTGTCCTGTAACGGGAACCCCCGTCCTGCCTACTCCGTTCAGCAGGAGGCTCTAAAGTGAACGCATGGAACATCCGGCACGAGGCTCTCAATCTGCGGCCTCGATTCCCTGTAGGCGGAGTCAGTTCCATCCCCTCTTTATCATTGCCATAAATCCCTCTATGGGTTTGTTATATATTGTATCAGTAAAGTGTCTTATTTGCAATAACCAACCGCTGAATTTGGTTGGTGCCTTCGAAAATCTGCATGATTTTGGCGTCACGCATGTATTTTTCGACAGGGTATTCCTTGATATAGCCATAGCCGCCCATGACCTGGACTGCATCGGTCGTGACCTGCATGGCCACGTCGGACGCGTTGCACTTGGCAATGGCCGCTTCACGGCTGAAGTCCATACCCTGGTCTTTCATCCAGCAGGCGCGGTGGACCAGGAGGCGGGCTCCTTCGACTTTCATGGCCATATCGGCAATCATGGCCTGGACCATTTCAAAGGAAGCGATGGGTTTGCCGAACTGTACGCGGACCTTGGCATATTCGCAGCAGGCACGGAAAGCGGCTTCGGCAATGCCGACGGAAACGGCACCGACGAAGGGACGGGCTGCATCCAAAGTATCCATGGCGATGCGGAAGCCATGGCCTTCGCGGCCGAGACGGTCTTCGACAGGGACGAAGCAGTCCTGGAAGATGAGCTCCGTCGTATTGGAAGCGCGGATGCCCATTTTATTTTCAGCCTTGCCGACTGTGAAGCCCGGCGTCCCCTTGCGGACGATGAAGGCCGTCAAGCCGCGGATGCCGCTGCTCTTGCGGGTGTTGGCGAAGACGACGAAGACTTCGGCCAGGGCGCCGTTGGTAATGAAGCATTTCGTACCATTGAGGATATAGCCTTTGCCGTCTTCGGTCTTCATGGCCCGCGTCGAAACGGAACCGGCATCGGAACCGGTGCCCGGTTCAGTCAGGGCAAAAGCGGCCAGGTTGTCTTCATTGATGATATCGAAATAGCGTTTCTTCTGGTCGTCGTTACCGGCAATAATGACGGGATACGAGGCCAGGGCATTGGCAGCGACGGTCGTAGCGACGCCGGCACAGCCTTTGCCTAATTCTTCATAAATAGCGGCGATAGTGATGGCGTCGAGGCCGGCACCGCCGAATTCTTCCGGAATGGCGACGCCCAGCAGGCCCTGGGCTGCCAATTTTTCCAGGAGCCCTTCATGGAGTTTTCCCGTTTCATCCATTTCCGAAGCGTAGGGGACGATTTCTTTTTCCACCAGGTCGCGGACAACCTTGATGATTTCTTTCTGTTCGTCGTTATAAGCAAAATCCATCTTTGTACTAACCAACCTTCCCTATAATTACATGATTATCCTATCAATCGAGTTTTTTCAAAATATAAAAAGACGACCGCCCTTTTACGATAATATTACCGCTGGCATCATAACATTCACATTCGACGACAATGGTCTTCCGGCCGTGGTGAATGACCTGGCCCACGCCGGTAATGTGCTCGCCGCCTTTGACACTGCGGATATAGTTCATGTTGATTTCCAGCGTCGTCACCTGGAAGCCCAGGGTCCGGCTGGCCATGCCCATGAGGGTATCGCAGAAAGCGGCCAGGACGCCGCCCGAGGCAATGCCCCGGTAATTGCAGGAATGACGGCTGATATCGAAGCCGATGCGGACGCGGCCGACGTCGAGCTTTTCTACCGTACAGGGCATGCTCTGGAAATAAGGTGTATGCGAATAAATACTGTCCAGCATACGATGCAGCCGTTCTGCCACTTCCGGGCTCACTGCTTCTTCTGGTTCATTCATCCGTATGCCCCCTTTCTCCCTCAAAGACGTAGGCCCCTGTCACAAAGAAGGTGCCCTTGCCATGAGCTAAATAGCGCTGGTCATTATCGTAAAAATCACAGAGGGCGACCATCGTCGTACGGCCGTTATGGATGATCCTGGCTTCGGCCCGGATGACCGTATTGGCAAAAGCCGGACGCAGGTAATTCATACCCAGGTCCAGTGTGAGGACGGCTTTGCCACAGACAGCACAAGCAGCCTCCATCGCCGAATCGGCCATGGAATAGAGGACACCGCCGTACATGGTACCATTGGGATTATCCCATTTCGAGCCTTTATTCTCAAAAGTGAGGATCGTACTCTCTGGTTCAGCCTTTTCGACGTGGAAATCCATAAAGGTATCGAAGGGATTTTTGTGAATTTCTCGTTCCAACCGCTTAGCATCCATTATGACTCCACTCCTTAGGCTAATAACATAAATACCCTTACATTTTACTATACGAACAATCATCCGTCAAACGAAAATACAAAAAAGAGGCTGTCACATCAAGACAGCCTCTTTTAAGGGGCTAGGGGCTAGGGGCTAGTGGTTAGCGGATGGTTTGAAATTTATGGCCATCTTCTATAAACTACAAACTATAAAGAAAAAGGGACTGCGCATGATGGCAGAATCCTTCATACGACAGCCCCTTTCCCTGACATGCCTGACCTGGTCTTTACCCCCACACTCGCCTGCTGGGACGTTCGCTCATAGACTGCTGTCCCCCACTACTAGCCCTCTCGCGGTATTTCCGCGGCAGGTCTTACTTCTAGGCCGCACTATGATCAGCACCGCTTTGGGTGCCTTACGTGGATCGCTTGGTCTGCGACTGACATCGACTTTCAACCACAGCACATGTCATTGGTACATTATACGGGACGGATCCGCCCCTTGTCAATATCAGAACTTATAGCCCATGCCGACCTGCCAGCCTTTGACATCGTCGTCGTAGTTATCGACGTCGACGCTGCTGCTGCGGTATTTTACGTGGGCATCCCAGTTCGGCGTAATGTCGTAGCCGACACCGACTTCATAGGTATTGACGTCATCGCCGACACCGACGGACGCAAAGCCCTGCCAGCGGGCTGCCAGGGGAATCTGGCCTTTGAGGCCGACCTGATAGCCATAGGACTTGGTCGTATTATACGTTTCCGTCTTGACGTAGGAGCCGCCGGCAAAGGCCGACAGATACGGCGTAAAGCGGTAATTGCCGACGAGATAGTTTTCGTTGATCTTGTTGTCGTTGTCGCCCTTGGTGTAGTTGTTGACGTACTGGATATCCCAGTGGTTGCTCAGGACGTAGGTGACGTCGCCGCCAGTCAGAAGGCTCTTGGCACTGCGGCCGCCTTCTTTCTGGTCGAAGCCATAGTTGGCGTTGGCCTTCAAGTCACCGGGCTGAGGATCGCGGATGGGCGCTGCCATGGCAGCCGAAGTCATGGCCAGGGCGGCCAGGGTCGCTGCGATAATAAGTTTTTTCATAACCTTCCACCTCCATATAATACGGGTTATTTTCTTCCATAATAACGGCTCAGGAGTTCTTCGCCGGCGGCGATGACCTGGCTCATGGGAATAACCGAAATACCTTTATAATTACCTTCGCGGATAATCTGTTTCATGCTCTTGCCCACTTCATAATGGTTCGTCGATTCCAGGACGATGGCCCGGTCCGTATAGGGGCCGTAAAGCTTGGGATTGCTCGGCCCGTAGAGGGCGACCAGGGGAACGCCCTGGCTGACAGCGACGTGCATAGGGCCACTGTCGTTGGTGATGAACAGCGAGCAGCAGCGGATGGCCGAGGCCAGTTCGCCGATGGTGAATTTCCCGGTGGCAATGATCGGGTCCGATTCCATCTGGGACGTCGCTTCTTTGACCATGGCTTCATCCATGGGTCCGCCAAAGAAGACGCACTTGAAACCGCGGCGGGCGAAGTAGTCGGCAACGGCGGCAAAGCGCTTGGCCGGCCAGCGTTTCTGCGGGACGGCGCTGCCGATATTGAAGCCGATGAGGGCATCGCTGTTGTGGACGCCCTGGGTACGGTAGAATTCCGTCGCCTTGTCATCCCAGGCCTTGCAGGTGAAGAACTGCAGGCCGTCGCTGCGGTAGTCGTCGATGCCCAGCTGGGCCAGGACGTTGATGTACATATCGGCCGCGTGGAGATGGATACGGTCCAGGCGGGTATAGCGGTCCATCAGGGGCCGGACCAGGAAATGGCTCATGCCGACGAACTGCTTGGCGTGGATGACGGCCGCCAGGAAGGACGTCCGTTCATTGGGATGCAGATTGATGAGGATATCGTAGTGATGCTGATGCAAGTGCCGCCCGATACGCCACAGGGCCCGGACGGAATTGTCTTTACCCTTCTTGTCGACCGTGACCAGGTGGTCGATATTGGGGTTGTAGCGGACGACGTCGGCCACTTTCTCATCGACGACGAGGGTAATTTCCGAGCCCTGGGCATGACGGCGCAGGACCTGCAGGAACGGGGTGATGAGGATGAGGTCGCCTAGATGCATGAGAAAGGTGACGATTATTTTTTTGTTGCGCAGATTAATCATAGTTCCACCTTCTTCAGGACGCCTTCATAGACCTGCCACAGCGCATCGGGCGTAATCTGGGCCATGCAGTCCGGATCATCGACCAAGGGCCGTTCCGGCGTCGCCTGGGACGTCGGCGACAGGACCATGTGGATGTAGGCGTCGTCGTTTCCGCCGTAAGGGCCGGTCCGCTGGGGACACGTCGGCCCAAAGAGGGCGATGAGTTCTTTTTTCAAGGCATTGGCCATGTGCAGCGGCCCCGTATCGGCACTGATATAGAGGGCGCTTTCAGCAATGGCCGCCATGAGCTGCCGCAAATCGGTGCGGCCTGTATAGTCGAAGACCTGGCCCGACGAATCATGGTCCTTCAGGGCCTTCCCTTTGGGGACGTCGTCGCCGCTGCCTAAGAGGACGGCGGCCATGCCGGACGCCGTCAGGCGCTGCAGGAATTCCTGCCAATGGGACAAGGGCCATTCCTTGACGCTCCAGCGGGCACCGGGCACGATGGCCACATAGGGTCCGGTCAGGCCGTCCGCCGCCAGACGCTGGCGCCAGGCCCGTCTTTCACCGGTAATATCGGGAAGCGGGAATTCGATGGCATCGACGCGGCCGCCGAGGACGCGGACCGTATCGAGATAGCGTTCGATGACGTGGTCGTACTTGTGGGGACCCGTGAGGCCCTTGCTGACCAGGAAACTGCCTTCGCGCATTTCCCAGTAGCCATAGCGTTCTTCAGCACCGCTCAACCAGGCGACGATAGCGCTCTTGGCCAGGCCCTGGAGGTCAAAGGATACGTCGAAATGATAGGCATGGAGCGTCCGGCGCAGCTCTTTCCAGTACGACAGGGATTTCAGTCGCTTCTTGTCGATATAGATGACTTCATCGATATAAGGTTTTCCCGGCAGGACCGGCGCGAACTGTTCATGGACGGCCCAGACGATGCGGGCGTCCGGGCAGTTCTGACGCAATGCGTAGAGTGTCGGCAGGGCGTGAAGGACGTCGCCGAGAGAGCTCATCTTGATGACCAGTATGTTCTTATATGCTTTCACGGCCCTTCCTTTCTGCGACGATGGCCCGGACGAAATCGTCCAGCCTGCCGCCAGTAAATAAATAGCCATCCATGCCGGCCCGCTGCCCACATTCCACATCGCGGGGCATATCGCCGATCATGAAAGAGTGTTTCAAATCGATATCGTAATCTTTCGCCGCCTGCAGGACCATGCCCGGCGCCGGCTTGCGCCAGTCGCTCTTCTTGTCATAGGCCTTGACCGGCGCCCCTTCAAGATAAGGGCAGTAGTAGACGGCCGTAATGATGCCGCCGGCTTTGGCCGCTTCCCGGCACATCCAGTCGTGGAGGACCTTCACGTCGTCTTCCGTATAATAACCGCGGGCGACGCCGCTCTGGTTGGTGACGACGATGATGGCATAGCCCTCTTCCGTCAGATAGGCCAGGGCCTCTTTGGCCCCGTCCATCCATTCAAAATCCTTGATGAAGCCCAAATAGGATTTGTCGACGTTGAGGACGCCGTCGCGGTCGAAAAAGACGGCCTTCCTCATTCGTAATACCCGTCGCTCTTTTCCAGGATGCTGCAGTATTCCTTGACGGCTTCCGGGAGCAGGGTAAAGCCGCGGTCATAGCCGGCTTCCATGAGCTTCGTCGTGTCGGCCTGGGTATAACTCTGGTACTTGCCCTTGAGGATGTCCGGGAAGGGGACGTATTCGATATGGCCTTTGCCGCAATAATCGATGACGCCCTGGACGAATTCATTGAACGTATGGCCGATGCCGGTGCCGCAGTTGTAGATGCCTGACAGTTCCGGATGTTCCCAGAAATAGAAGATGACGTTGACTACGTCGTTGACGTAGATGAAATCGCGGATCTGGCCGCCATTTTCATAGCCTGCCGTCCCTTCAAAGAGGGTAATCTTCCCTTTTTCCTGGAGTTCATGGTACTTCTGGTAGATGAGCGAAGCCATGCGGTCCTTGTGGTTTTCCTGGGGACCGAAGACATTGAAATAGCGGAAGCCGACAATCTGGCTCTTGGCCAGGGGCATGACGCGGCGGACGAAGCGGTCGAACTGGAGCTTGGAATAGGCATAGGGATTCAGCGCCTGTTCGCAGGCCGGGTCTTCGCGGAAGCCGTGCTTGCCGCTGCCATAAGTCGAAGCCGACGAAGCGTAGAGGAAGGGAATCTTGCGCTGCATGCAGTAGCGCAGGAGATTCTTGCTGCCTTCATAGTTGTTCTTCATCATGTAGCGGCCGTCGTAGTTCATCGTGTCCGAGCAGGCCCCTTCATGGAAGACGACGTCGATGTAGCCGCAGTCGAAGGTGTCGTCGGCCATCTGTTCGTCGAAGTCGGCATAGTCCATGTAATCAAAGAAATCGAGGCCCTGGAGGTTGCGGCATTTGCGGCCGTCCGTCAGGTCGTCGACGATGAGGATGTCGTTGATGCCCCGGTTGTTCAACTGTTTTACGATATTGCTGCCGATAAAACCGGCACCGCCTGTTACAATTTTCATAGTTTCCCCTTCTTTACTAAATCAGCTATTTTCTGGATCAGGCCTGTCGTCGAATATCCGTCTTCAAAGGAAATGATCTCGACGCGCTCGACCGATTCCCGGCCGACGACTTCATCAGCTTTGTAATCGCCGCCTTTGACCAGGATATCCGGACGCAGGACCTGTAAAAGTTCTTTCGGTGTATCTTCCTCGAAGATGACCACTTCATCGACGCAGGCCAGGGCACTCAAAAGGATGGCCCGGTCTTCCTGTTTGACCAGGGGCCGCGTTTCCCCTTTCAGGCGCCGCACGGACGCATCGGAGTTGAGGCCGACGACGAGGTGCTGGCCCAGCATGGCCGCCTGCTGCAGGTAGAGGACGTGGCCGCGGTGCAGGATGTCGAAGCAGCCATTGGTAAAGACGACGGTATCGCCCTTCTTCTGCCATTGGCGTATCTTTTCAGCCGCTTCTTCCCGACTCAGGGGCTGATACGGATGCCAGTGGGCCGGCTGCCATTCCTGCCATAATTTGAGCAATTCGTGGCGATGGATGGGATAGGTCCCGACCTTGGTGACGACGATACCCGCTGCGGCGTTGGCGATCTGCAGGCTCGTGCGAATCGACAAGTGGCCGGCAATAGCCGACAGGAAAGCTGCGGCTACGGTATCACCGGCACCGGATACGTCGAAGACTTCCTGCGCCGTCGCCGGGTTGTTCCACACCTTGCCGTCCCGGCCGATGACGGTGATGCCCTTTTCCGAGCGGGTCACCATGAGGTGGGCGAACTGATACTGCTCATGCAGGATTTCCGCTGCCGCTACGACGGCCTGTCCTTCATTGGCTACAGGCCGTCCCAGGCAGTCGCTCAGTTCTTTCATGTTCGGCGTCACGAAATCGGCGCCGTTGTATTTCGTCCAATCGCTGCCCTTGGGGTCGACCAGGACGGGAATCCCGGCCCGATTGGCTTCTTTGATGATGCTCTGAGCCAGGGAATCGGTGAGGACGCCTTTCTTATAGTCCGACAGGATGATGCCGTCCAGGCCGGCTGCCACGCAGTTGTACAGCCAGGTCATGAGTTGTTCCTCTTCCGTAACGGCCAAGGGCGTCACTTCTTCAAAATCCAGGCGTACCATCTGCTGGCGGGCGCCGAGGATGCGCATTTTCGTCGTCGTCGCGTGGTCCTGGCGCACGACCAGGCCCGACCCGTCGATATGGGCGTCTTCCAGCAGCTGGTGCAGGAGAGACGCGTTTTCATCGTCGCCGATGAGGCCGCCCAGAAAGACGTGACAATCGAGATTGGCCAGGTTCGAGGCTACGTTGGCAGCCCCGCCCAGGACGGACGTCATGTGGTCGACTTTATTGACAGGTACGGGCGCTTCCGGCGAAATGCGTTCCACTTTACCGAACACATAGCGGTCGACCATGATGTCGCCGATGACGGCGATGCGCAATTCCGGCAGGACATGGTTCAAAAAATGATCGATATAATTTTCTGTCATAATGTTCCTCGATTCCGGTCTCTTATTTCTTTTCTTTCGTGCCCATGAGATGCTGCAGTTCAGCCATGAAACTGTCCAGATCGGCGAATTCGCGGTATACGGAAGCAAAGCGGATATAAGCGACTTCATCGACAGAGCGCAGCTCGCTGAGGACCATTTCCCCTATCTTTTCACTGGACACTTCCTGGGCCAGGGTATTGCGGATGTTACGCTCGACCTTGGTGACGATGTCCTCCAGCTGCTGCCGCGTGACTTCCCGCTTGTTGCAGGCCCGGAGCAGGCCGTTCAATAATTTGTTGCGGTCGAATAATTCATGACGGCCATCTTTCTTGACGACGACGAGCGGCACTTCTTCGACCATTTCATACGTCGTGAAACGGCGGCCGCACTGCTGGCATTCGCGTCGGCGACGGATGGCCTTGCCGTCATCGGTAGCCCGCGAATCCGTTACTTTTGTATCTGCACATTGGCAAAATGGGCATCTCATGTTTTTTCCTCCTACCTTCTTCTCGACGGTATTTTTAAAAAAAAGCGGGTCCGCCGGGATCCGCTTTTTTCATGCTGATTATCTCATCCACGTAGGAATTTCTACGCCGCCGGCATTGTCTTTCGTATCGCCGGCTTTGGCTGCTGTACCAGTGCCCTGGCCAAATGCGGGAATCGAAGACGGTTCTTTGCCAAAACCCGTAGCCACGACAGTGATGCGGATGGAATCTTCCATATCCGGATCAATGACGGAACCAAAGATGATGTTGGCTTCCGGATCGACAGCTTCAGCCACTTTTTCAGCTGCTTCGTTGATTTCGTACAAGCTGATATCCGGGCCGCCGGTAACGTTGAGCAAGATGCTCTGGGCACCGTCGATGCTCGTTTCCAGGAGGGCGCTGTGGATAGCTCCATCGACAGCTTCGACAGCACGGTTTTCACCGGAGCCGACGCCGATACCCATGATAGCTTCGCCCTGGTCGGACATGATGGTCTTGACATCGGCGAAGTCGAGGTTGATGAGGCCTGTCGTCGTAATCAAATCGGAAATGCCCTGTACGCCCTGGCGGAGGACATCGTCAGCGACGAGGAATGCGTCCTTGAGGGGCGTCTTCTTGTCGATGATCTGGAGCAATTTATCGTTAGGGATAGTGATGATCGTGTCGACCTTTTCTTTCAAGTAGTCGGCACCTTTATCAGCGACTTCCTTACGGCGTTTCCCTTCAAAAGAGAACGGCTTGGTAACGACAGCCACCGTGAGGGCCCCCATTTCCTTGGCACATTCGGCAACGATAGGAGCTGCACCGGTACCGGTACCGCCGCCCATGCCGGCTGTGACGAAGACCATGTCGGCACCCTGCAGGGCCTTGACGATTTCTTCTTTGCTTTCCAGGGCAGCCTGTTCGCCGACCTGGGGATTGGCACCGGCGCCGAGGCCGCGCGTCAATTTTTCACCGATCTGGATCTTGACATCGGCTTTGGATACTTCCAGGACCTGGTCTTCCGTATTGACCGAAATGAACTGGACGCCCTGCAAGCCGCTTTCTATCATACGGTTGACAGCGTTGTTACCGCCGCCACCGACACCTATTACTTTTATGTTTGCAAACTCTGCCATATCGCATTTTCCTCCTTCAGACTCTATAACGCACACCCTGTGCAGTAGGATTCCTTATTATTTTACACTATCTTAGAAAATTTATCTACCTGTTTTTGAAAATCAAGGCCCTATGCGCCTTATTTCGTCTTGACAAGGGGCGAGCGCACATCCGTGTCGATGTATTGGACGGCCAGATGATTTTCCTGAACTTCGGCCAGCAGCGTTTCCGTCAGCTTCGCCCGTTCTGCCGGTTCATCGCCGCTGCCCAGGTGGATAGGGATGGAATCGGTCGTATAGGCGACGATGCTTTCGGGATTTCCCACGTTGATTTCAGCGATATTCTTGAGAATATCCGGCGGCAGGCTCTGGAGATAGACCATGGCCGAATGGAGGGTCGGATCTGTCACCGTATCGCCTAAGAGCAGGTTATCGACTTTCTTGCCCGTCATGATTGGCAGGGATACACCCTTGATCTGCGGCCCCAGTTCGATGACCCGCCCCGTCTTGTCGACATAGGCGAAGCCGTATAGCGTCGTGATGACAGCGGCTGGCTTGCGTTCTGTCAGGGTGACGTGGATCGTCGCCGGGAATTCCCGCGTCACTGTCGCCTCGGCAATGCGCAGGTCTTTCTTCAACCGTTCTTCCACATCGTCTGTCGACAACTGGACGACGTTGACATAGGAATAAGCCCCGCAGGCCCGGTAGACGTCTTCAAAGGACATGTTCTCGTTGCCATCGACGATGATCGTCCCGAAAGAGACCGGCGCCAGGCGCAGGAAGAGCCAGATAACGAAGACGCCGAGGACCGTAAAGATACAGCCGATACGGCGGCGCCGGGCCCAAATCTGTTTCTGCCGAGCCTTTTTCTTCTTCAGCCGTGCTGCCTGGCGGGCCTTGCGGCGGCGCTGGGCTTCTTTCTTGGCGGCCAGGGCTTCCCGGTCCGGTTCGTTCAGCGGGTCGTTCTCAAGATGAGGAGGAACAAACACATCATGAGAATCGTTAGGCAGCACGACCCGTCGCTGCCCCGTATGATATGATTTCTTTCCCATTAAAACTTACCTACCGATGCTTCCAGCAAAATCTTTTCACACAAATCTTCAAAGGACATTCCCATGGCCCGGGCGGCATCGGGGACCAGGCTGGTCGCCGTCATGCCCGGGACGGTGTTGATTTCCAGGACGAACGGATGGCCTTCTTTGTCGGTCATGATATCGACGCGGGATACGCCGCTGCAGTGGCACAGATGGAAGACATTCAGGGCCAGGTCCTGCATTTCTTTGGTCAGTTCCGGCGAAATCGGAGCCGGGCAGAGATGCTTGGCGACGCCAGGGGCATACTTGGAATAGAAGTCGTACTTGCCCGTGCTGGACACGATCTGGATGACCGGGAAGGCGACGTCGTCCATGACGGCGACGGTGAATTCATCGCCATCGATGAAGGCTTCGGCTACCAGCGAAGCGCTGTACTTGAAGGCTTCTTCCAGGGCCGGACGGAGTTCCTCCTTGGTCTGGACAATGACCGTGCCGATACTCGAGCCCTGACCGGACGACTTGATGACGACAGGCAGGTCGAAGCGCTGTTCAATGTCGGCAGCGATGGCTTCGCGGTCCTGAGTGGCGAAATAGTAGGCAAAGGGCGCTGTAGCAATGCCGGCCCCCTGGAAAGCGGCCTTGCTCATGACCTTGTTCATGCCAACAGCACTGGCCATGACGCCGGGACCGGTATAGGGGATCCCCATCATTTCACACAAGCCCTGGATGACACCGTCTTCGCCGTAGCGGCCGTGAAGGGCGTTGAAGACGATGTCGATACCCTTTTCGGTCAAGGTCTTGGCGAATTCTTTCGGTACGAGTTCGATCGTTTCGATGTGATATCCCTTTTTCGTCAAAGCGTCAGCAATGGCAGCCCCAGTGCGGCGCGATACTTCTGCTTCTGTCGAAGGACCGCCGACGACGACGGCAATTTTTTTATCTTTCATGTCTTCCATTTCCTTATTTCTCCATTTCTTTAGCTTCAGCGAGATAGGCTTCGCCGACTTTATAAATGTCTCCGGCCCCCATGGTGATGACCAGGTCGAGAGGCCGGGAATTTTCCTTTAAATAAGCCACTAAGTCTTCTTTGTGCGGGATATAGGTGACATCTTGTCCCGTCGTTTCCTTGACCTTCTTGGCAATGAGTTCCCCTGATACACCGGGGATGGGGTCTTCACCGGCACTGTAGACGTCGGTGACGATGAGTTTATCGGCTTTGGCAAAGGCGCTGCCGTACTGGTCGAGGAGCAGCTTCGTCCGCGTGTAGCGGTGCGGCTGGAAGAGGCAGACGACGCGGTGCGTCCCCATATCGCGGGCAGCCGTCAAGGTCGCATTGATTTCCGTCGGATGGTGGGCATAGTCGTCGACGACCCAGACGTCACCGACGAAGCCCTTGGTCTGGAAACGCCGTTTGGCGCCGTGGAAATGGCTCATGGCCGACGCGATGCCGTCGAAGGGCAGGCCGCAGGCATCGGCGACGGCTGTCGTCGCCAGGGCGTTGAGGACGTTGTGGCGTCCCGGTACGTTGAGGACCATATCCCCCATCTTTTCGCCGTGCTTATAGACGGAAAAATGGAGCTTGCCCTTGAGGTAATGCAGGTCGCTGGCCTGATAGTCCGCCGGCTGTTCGATGCCGTAAGATACGTAGCGGCGGCCCGTCTGCGGGGCCAGGGCGCGGATCTTGTCGTTTTCAAAGCACAAGACGGCCAGGCCTTCTTCAGGGTCGAGCTTCTGGATGAACTGCTTGAAAGCGGCGATGACGTTTTCCAGCGAGCCGTAATGGTCCATATGGTCGGCGTCGATATTGGTGACGACGGCGATATAAGGGTTCTGCTTGAGGAAAGTCCCATCGCTTTCATCAGCTTCGGCGATGACATAGGCGCCTTTCCCCAGGATGGAATTGCTATGCAGGTAATCGACTTCGCCGCCGATGACGATGGTCGGGTCCTGATGACATTCTTCAAAGACCTGGCCCAGCATGGACGATGTCGTCGTCTTGCCGTGGGCACCGGCTACGGAAATCCCCTTCCCCCAGCTCATGATATGGACCAGGGCATCCGAGCGATGGATGACAGGAATACCGCGGCGGCGCGCTTCGGCCAGTTCCACATTGGTATCGCGGATAGCCGATGAAATGACGACGACCTGGGCGTCCTGCAGGTTTTCCGGACGCTGGCCGATACAGATACGGGCCCCTTTTTTGGCGAACTGTTCCGTTACCGGAGACGCTTTGAGGTCCGAACCGGACACATGATATCCTTTTTCAATGAAAACATTGGCAATTGCCCGCATCCCAGCGCCGGCAATGCCGATAAAATGAACGTTGGTAACATCGTTCAGATTAACCATAGGTTTATTCCACACCCTTCTTTTCCTCTTACGGACGACGTTTGCGGGCAATCGACAAGGCCAGTTCGGCAATATCGTGTGCCGCCTGTGGCTTGCCCATGGAGCGGCTGGCTTTCGCCATCGCTGCCAGTGCCTTCGGATCGTCTTTTAAATGAATGATTTCTTCTAACAATTCCCGGCCTGTCAGCATCTTGTCGAGGATCATCTTGGCAGCGCCGCACATGACCAGGGCCTGGGCATTGTAGCGCTGGTGGTCTTCGGCTGCATAGGGATAGGGAATGAGGATAGACGGCACGCCGCGGACGGTCAGTTCAGCCAGACCGACGGCACCGGCCCGGTAGACGGCCAGGTCGCAGGCGGCCAGGGCGTCGGGCATATGATGCAGGTACGGGATGATACGGCTTCCCTTGCCATAGCGGCCGCGGCATTCGATGCCCGGCAGCTGCTTGACGACGCGGTCGTATTCATGGTCCCCCGTGACGTGGAGAATCTGGATATGGTCGTCGTTGCGGAAATACTTGTGGACTTCGATCATCGCCGTGTTGATGCTGCGGGCGCCGCGGCTGCCGCCGGCGACGAGGAGCGTAAACTTATCCGGGTCCAGGCCCAGGGCCTTGCGCCCTTCTTCCCGCGTCACCGTGAGGATATCCTTGCGGACGGGATTGCCCGTATAGACCAGGATATCCTTGCGCTTGAAACGGGCCGCTGCCTCTTCATAGCCCAGGGCTACGCGGTTGACGAAGCGGCTCAAAATCGTATTGGTAACGCCGGGGATGACGTTCTGTTCCTGTATCAGTGTGGGCACACCACTCAGGCTGGCTGCCAAAAGGACCGGACCGCAGACGAAACCGCCCGTCCCGATGACGACGTCCGGTTTGAATTTGTGGATAATGCCTTCTGCCTTGATCAGACTGCCTGCCGTCTTGCCCAGGGTGACGAGGTTGCGGACGGAAATCTTCCGTTCCAGGCCCCGCACGTCGAGGGTGACGAAAGGCAAGCCTTCTTTAGGGATCAATGTATTTTCCAGGCCGATTTTGGAGCCGACGTAGAGAAATTCGGTGGGCTCAATGTCGGCAATCGCCCGGGCAATGGTAATCGCCGGGTAGATATGGCCGCCTGTGCCACCTCCGGAAATAATGACTCGACGCATGTTCCTGCCTCCTGTTGTTTCTTCTAAATATCGTTAAATGGCGTTGACGATGCCCTTGAAGACACGTCCGCGCTGTTCAAAATTATCATACATGTCAAAGCTCGAGCAAGCCGGCGACAAGAGGACGGCCTGCGGTGCCTTGGCAATTTTGCGGGCCAGCATGATGGCCCCTTCCATGCTGTAACCAGTGCGGCGGATATCCTGGATACCCGCCTTCTTGGCAGCGGCTTCGAAGCGTTCGGCCGCATCGCCGATGAGGATCAGCGTATCGACGCGTTTCGCCGCCAAGGCCATGAAGTCATCGAGGGGCGTCTTCTTGTCATAGCCGCCGGCAATGAGGATGAGGTGCCCCTGCGGGAAGGCTTCCAGGGCCTTCATGGACGCATCGACGTTGGTCCCCTTCGAGTCGTTGTAATAGGTGACGCCGTGGATGGTCCGCACTTTTTCCAGGCGGTGTTCGACGCCTTTGAAAGCCTTGAGGACCTGGCGGATGACGTCGAGGGGCGCTCCGGCAGCATAGGTCAAGAGAATCGCAGCCAGGCAATTCTGGATATTATGCTTGCCGAAGAGGTGCAGGTCCGTTTCGGCACAGACGACGGTATCCTGGCCATGGAGGCGCAGGATAAGCTGTCCGTCCCGATAAAAGGCCCCTTCCGGGACTTCGCCGCACGTCGAGAAATAGACGACCGTACCGGTCATGTCTTTCGCCATGGCCCGTACCCGTTCGTCATCGTAATTGAGGACAGCGTAATCGCCCTTGTCCTGGTTGAGGAAAATCCGTTCCTTGGCAGCGGCATAGCCTTCCATCGTATGATGGCGGTCCAGGTGGTCCGGCGTGATGTTGAGGATTGTCGCGGCCTTGGCCTTGATGCTGTGCGTGAATTCGAGCTGGAAACTGGACAGTTCAGCGACGACGACGGCTTCTTTTGGCAGGTTGTCGGCCTGGGCCGACAGGCCGTAGCCGATATTGCCGCCGACGACGGTCTGACGGCCTGTGGCCTTCATGATTTCGCCGACCAGGGTCGTCGTCGTCGTCTTGCCATTGGTCCCAGTAATGCCGATCATGTCAGCATCGGTGACCCGGCAGGCGACTTCGACTTCACTCCAGATTGGCAGGCCGCGGCGGGCCGCTTCTTTCATGATCGGGATTTCCGGAGAAATGACCGGCGACGGGACGACGACATCCATGCCGTCCAAAAGAGCCGTTTCCTGGCTGCCGAAGACCAGCTGGACGCCGGCGGCCTTTATATCCGGCCACGGCTGTTCCGCCGTATCGATGGCCTTCATATCATTCAGCGTAACGGACCCGCCATGACCTGCCAGGGCCAGAGAGGCAGCGCGGCCGCTGATGCCTGCGCCGATGACTAAGAAATGTTTTCCAGAAAAATCCATGATGCTCATTGCCAACACCTGCTTTATATAAAATATCGTAGTTCAATCAGAAAAGCCGCAGGCCCTATTTGCAGGCCAGTACGACGATAATGGACAGGATCGCCATGAGAGCCGAGAAGCTCCAGAACACAGTGACGACCTTGACTTCACTCCAGCCAGACAGCTCAAAGTGGTGGTGGATCGGGCTCATCTTGAAGACGCGGACACCGCGGGTCTTGAAGGAAATGACCTGGATGATGACCGACAGGGCTTCGATGACGTACAAGCCGCCAGCCAGGATGAGGAGCAGTTCCGTCTTGGTCAAAATGGCCATAGCTGCCAGGGCACCGCCCAGAGCCAAAGAGCCCGTATCGCCCATGAACATCTTGGCCGGATGCTGGTTATAGAAGAGGAAGCCCAGGCAGGCCCCGGTCAGGGCCGTGCCAAAGATAGCGAAATGGGTATAGCCCAGGGCGACGGCGATGACGACGTAGGCAACGGACGTAATGGCGCAGGACCCGGCAGCCAGGCCGTCGAGGCCGTCGGTCAGGTTGACGGCATTGCTCGTGCCGACGATCATGACGAAGACGAAGAGATAGTAGAACATGCCCAAATCGACAGTGATGGAAGTAAAGGGAATCCACAAGGTCGTCGGGAAATGGAGAAAGGCATCGAGGATGTAGCAGAAAATCGCGGCCATGACGAACTGGCCGGCCAGTTTCTGTTTCGCCGTAAGACCCAGGTTGCGGTGCTTGATGGCCTTGATGCTGTCATCGAGGAAGCCGATGACGCCATGCCCCAAAGCCAGGAATAAGGCCAGGCCTTTGCGCAGGTCCATCGGATCGAAGATGAGGCACGATACGGTCAGCGCCGTCAGGATGAGGATGCCGCCCATAGTCGGCGTCCCGGCTTTATATTTGTGGCTCTGCGGCCCTTCTTCCCTTTCGGACTGGCGGGCATGGAATTTTTTCAATTCCTTGATGACCAGCGGTCCGAAGACCAGGCCGATGACCAGGCTGACGATGAAGCTGAGAATCAGCATTTTAAACATTCACATTACTTCCTTTCAAAATAGGGCAGTATTTTTTCCATGGCAAAGCTCCGCGAGCCCTTGAGGAGGACTGTATCGCCATCGTGGAGGAGTTCTTTCAGCTGGCGCGCCGCCTGTTCATGCGTATCCGTCGTATAGACGGCCGTCATGCCTGCAGCTTTCGCCGATTGAGCGATATCTTTGGCTAAATCGCCCATCGTGATGAGGGCATCGAGACCGGTCTGGGCGACGAGGCGGCCAATGGTTTCGTGTTCCCGTTTCGCCCAGTCTCCCAGTTCGCCCATGCCGCCGAGGACGGCGATCTTGCGGCCCTTTGTCAGCAGGTCCAGCGTGCGGATGGCTTCGGCCATGGACGCGGGATTGGCATTATACGTATCGTTGATGAAGGTATACGGCCCGATATGCAGCAGTTCCTGGCGCATGGCCATGCCGTGGTACGATGCCAGGCCGCGCTGTATCTCAGCCGCGCTCAGGCCCGTCAGCTGGCCGACGGCAATGGCTGCCAGGGCATTGTAGACGTTGTGGCCGCCGATGACCGGCACGGAAACGTCGAAAGACTGGCCGGCGCCGCTGCAATGGAAGCGGACGCCCTGCTGGTCGCAGACGATATGGTCTGCCCGTACAGCCGCCTGGTCATCGGTCCCATAGAGGACAGTCTTCCCTTTGCACAAAGCCGTCATCGGGCGGACGAAGGGATCGTCGCCGTTGAGGACAGCCGTCCCCTTTTCATCCAGGGCCTGGACGAGTTCGGCTTTGGCCTTGGCGATATTTTCCTGCGAGCCCAGCAGTTCGATATGGCTCTTGCCGACGTTGGTTACGACGCCGATAGTCGGTTCGCCGATGGCAGCCAGTTCGGCAATCTGCCCTAAGCCGCGCATACCCATTTCTACGACGCAGGCTTCGTGGTCCGGCGTCAGCTGCAAGAGCGTCTTGGGCAGGCCGATTTCGTTGTTGAAATTCTTTTCCGTCTGCAAGACACGGTACTTTTCGCTGAGGACGGTAGCGATCATATTGCGCGTCGACGTCTTGCCGACCGAACCGGTGACGGCTACGACGGGGATGGCAAAGCGGCGGCGGTGGAAGCGGGCCAGGTCCTGATAGGCCTTGAGCGTGTCGGCGGCGACGAAAATCGGCGCCGTCAGCCCTTCATATTCCGGACGCACTTCCGATACGACTGCCCCGGCAGCGCCGGCAGCCAGGGCCTTATCTACGAAATCATGGCCGTTGAAAGACGTCCCTTTGAAGGCGACGAACAACGAACCCTTGGCGATGGCCCGCGTATCCGTGCAGACATCGCTGAAAGACACAGAGGCGGCCGGCTTCAGGAGCCGGGCGCCAGTGGCCTGGATTATTTCTTCGCTAGTAAAAGCAGCCATTATTTATCTCCTCTGTGCAGTGCATGGACGGCGTTGCGCGCTTCTTCGCGGTCATCGAAATGAATGGTCCCGTCGTTGAGGATCTGATACGTTTCATGGCCCTTGCCGGCGATGACGATGATGTCGTTGGTCCGGGCCAGTTCGACGGCGCGGTAAATGGCGTCGCGGCGGTTGACGATGACTTCATGGTGCTGACCCGGTTTCAAACCTTCCTTGACGCCCGCTTCGACTTCGGAAACGATGGTTTCCGGGTTTTCCGAGCGGGGGTTATCAGACGTGACGATAGGGATATCGGCCAGTTCGGCGCCGATGCGGCCCATGATGGGGCGCTTGGTCTTATCGCGGTCGCCGCCGCAGCCAAAGACGGCGATGATGCGGTTCGGCTTCATGGCCCGCGCCGTTTCCAGAGCCTTCTGCAGGCTGTCCGGCGTATGGGAATAGTCGACGACGATGGCGAAATCCTGACCGGCTTCGACGAGTTCAAAACGGCCCGGTACGGAGTGAAAGGTCTGGATAGCCTTGTCGATAGTGGCTTCATCGACGCCTTCGGCATGGGCTGCGCCGATGGCAGCCAGCGTATTGTAGACATTGAACAAGCCCGTGATATTCATGTTGAGGTGGACGTTGACGAAGGGGCCGACGACATCAAAGGAGGATTTCTTCAATTCGACTTTCAAGTTGGACCCTTTGAGGTCGGCATTCTTTTCGACACCGTAGGTCAGGACCTTGCAGTGGCAGGCCTGGAGGATATCCTTGGACCAGGGATCGTCGATATTGACGACAGCCGTCTTGTTTTCCTTGACGTGGTCGGCAGCGGTCAGGCTCTGGAAGAGCTTGGCCTTGGCGGCGACGTAGTTTTCCATGGTCTTGTGGAAATCGAGGTGGTCCTGGGTCAGGTTGGTGAAGACAGCCGTATCGTATTCGATGCCGGCGACGCGGTTCAAGGCCAGGGCATGGCTGGAAACTTCCATGACGACATGGGTCATGCCCTTTTCCTGCATGAGGGCCAGGAAGTGCTGGAGTTCGACGACATCCGGCGTCGTGTTGTGGATCGGCAGTTCTTCATCGTCGATGAGGGCGTGGATGGTGCCGATGACGCCGACATGATAGCCTGCAGCCCGCAGGATATGGGCGATGATGTGAGTCGTCGTCGTCTTGCCGTTAGTGCCGGTGACGCCGATCATGCGCATCTTCTTGCCCGGATAATCATAAAAGAACGGGACTATGTCTTCCAGGGCGTGATGGATGTCCGGTACCTGGATCTGGATAGTGCTCTTGGGCAGGTCGAGGTGTTTCGTCGTCAAGACGGCGACGGCCCCTTTTTCGACAGCCTGGGCTGCAAAGGCGGCGCCATCGACGTGGACACCGGAAATGCAGACGAAGAGATAGCCCGCTTCAATCTGGCGCGAATCCGATGAAATACCGGTGATCACCGTATCGGCACTGCCATTGAGATTATAAATGCCCTTGATCTGTTTACAAAGTTCTCCTACCGTTTTGGTCATAATCATAGGTCCTCCTTGTGACTTCTTTCTGTATTCTCTACAAGCTAAACAACAATGAGGTCGTCGCACGAAGTGCGTCGACCTCTCGGTTTTAAGCAATTATCGACGTTTTCCCCTTGCGGCCTGGTCCGTCTGGCTCCCGTAAAAGATCCGTGACGGTGCTACCATGCCCAGTCGCTTCGTCGCGGTCGTGTAAATTCGTTCCGGTGTTTCCAATTTGGAAATCTCGACGCGCAGTTCATCGTTTTCACGCTGCAGCTGCTGCGTCTCGCGCTTCACCTCCATGAGTTCTCCACTCTGCTGATACGTCCAGGATGTCAGTAGATTGGACACGATCACGATAGCCGCAATCATTCCAATCGGCAGCAGGACGTAAGCCGCCCCCCGCCGGATTGCGTCTACGGCAGCCGTCCGCCATAAGGGTATGCTCTTATCACCATGTATGTTCCCGGCTTTCCTCACCAGCATACGCAACACATCCATTTCCATGATCATAGCCCGGCCCCGTTACTTGCGGATGCCGACGCGGAGCTTCGCACTGCGGGCCCGCGGATTCGTATCCAGTTCTTCCTGCGACGGCAGGATGGGCTGGCGCTTCGTTTTTAGGATGGCATGATGATGGCACGTACAAACGGGCATGTCCGGCGGGCAGATACAATCTGTCGCCAAGAGCCTCAACGTCTGTTTGGCAATGCGGTCTTCCAGGGAATGGAAGGTAATGACGCACAGCCGTCCGCCCGGCTTCAGGCGCTGGGCAGCCTGTTCCAGGGAATCGTGAAGGATTCCCAGTTCATCATTGACTTCGATACGGATGGCCTGGAACGTCCGTTTGGCCGGATGGGGTCCGTCCTTTCGGGCACCGGCCGGGATGGCCTTCTTGATGACCTGGACCAGTTCTTCTGTCCGTTCCAAGGGCTTTTCCCGCCGCGCCTCGACGATGAAGGCCGCAATGCGCTTGGCCCACCGTTCTTCGCCGTAGGTCTTGATGATGCGGTATAAGTCGGCCTGGCTGTAGCCATTGACGATATCGTAAGCGCTGCGCTTCTGGTCCCGGTCCATGCGCATGTCCAGGGGACCGTCCTGCATGTAGGAAAAGCCCCGTTCCGGCGTATCGAGCTGATAGCTGGACACGCCGAGGTCGAACATGACGCCGTCCACCTTTTCTATCCCCAATTCATCGAGCACGTCTGGCAGATAGCGGAAATTCCGCTGTACCAGGATACGCCGGCAGGCCGTATCCTTCAGCCGTTCCGTCGCCGCTGCAATGGCGTCCCGGTCCTGGTCGAGGCCGATGAGCGTCGCTTTAGGCGACAAGCGTTCGGCCAGCGCTCGGGAATGACCACCGCCGCCGAGTGTACAATCGACATAGATCCCGTCAGGGTCGGTAATTAAGTTATCTATGGTTTCTTTACGAAGCACACTGACGTGATGAAAATTCATAATTCCTCCTAAAAGTCCAAGTCCAGGGCATCGTCGAGACTTTCCGCAATTTCTTCCATGACCGGTACGGTCTTGGCAGCATACGCTTCATAAGCGTCTTTGCTCCAGATTTCGACCTTATCCCCTGTCCCCAGGACAGTCACATCCTTGACCAGCTTGGCATAGGCCCTCAATGTCGCCGGAATCAGGATGCGGCCTTGTTTATCGAATTCTACTTCGGCAGCACTGCCGAAGACAAACCGCTTGAAGGCGCGGACATTTTCTTTAGAAGCCCGGAGTTTTTTCAAACTGCCGGCCAACCGCATCCACGCCTCCATCGTATAGACAGAAAGGCAGCCTTCCAAACCGCGGGTAACGACGAACTTTGGCCCTAGTTCGTCCCGAAATTTGACAGGCAAAATAACGCGACCTTTTGCATCGATGGTATGTTCATATTCACCCATAAACATAAGGCCGCAACTCCTTTCACTTTTCACCACATTTTACCACATTTCCACACGCCGTGACAACATAATGGCGAAAAAAAGAAGTTTTGCCTGAAAGTTTCTTCTTTCAGACAAAACTTCTTGGGGAGATTCGTGGTTCGTAGTTCGTAGTCCAAGTTAAAAGTTTGCAGTTTGAAGTTTGTAGTGAATAGTTTTAAATTTAAAGCCATCTTCTACAAACTCCGTACTACAAACTATAGAGAAAAGTAACTTCGCATAATGACAGGAACCTGAGTGCGTCTCCTCTGGCGGGGGGGGGGGGGGGGGGGGGGGGGGGGGGGGGGGGGGGGGGGGGGGGGGGGGG
>NZ_JBBMEU010000011.1:0-42290 GCF_040096415.1 Megasphaera intestinihominis | reverse complement strand
AGGCGCTGTCGCATGAAGACAGCGCCTTTTTTATGCTGTAGGGGACGCCCATAGGGCGCCCCGCCTTGAATTATGTGCATTCCCTTACCATGACGAATGACTCGCGGTAAAAAAGCTTGCCATCATCCTAAATGGCCTGTATCTGAATCTCACAGCGGGCCGCCCTTTGGGACGGCCCCTACTACAGACGGCGGATGCTCGTTACGAGGGCGTCCCGCCTGATAGCAGCTACTTTCGTTCGAGAATCTCTTTTTTATAAGCTTCTGCGCCTTGTTCCGGGCTGATATAGCCTTGTTCTGCCATCAAGGTCAGGACTGTTTTCTGCCGGGCTTTGGCGGCGTCGTAATTTTTCAGGGGATTATAGTAGGTCGGCGCCTGTACCAGGCCGGCCAGCATGGATGCCTGGGCCAGGTCCAGTTTTTCCGGCGTCGTCGTGAAATACGTCCGGGCCGCGTCGTCGATGCCCGTGGCGTTGGCGCCGAAATAGGCTGTATTCAAATAGATTTCCAGGATTTCATCTTTGCTGTAGTAATGTTCCAGCAAGAAGGCCATGACGAATTCCTGGGCCTTGCGGGCCATGGTCCGGTCCTGGGAAAGGAAGACATTCTTGACGACCTGCTGGCTGATGGTGCTGCCGCCTTCGACGGTCTCACCGGATTCGATGTTGACCAGGACGGCCCGGATGATGCCGATCGGGTCGATGGCACCGTGGTCGTAGAAGCGGCGGTCTTCCGTGGCGACGACGGCATGCTGCATGGGCTTGGAAATGGCGTTGATGGCTACGTAGACGGGGATTTTCTTGATCTTGTTGTCCATAGCTTCGTGGAAGTGCAGGTACGGATAGATCCGGATTTCCAGCGGCCGCAGCGGTGCCGGCCAGCTTCCCTGCGGTTCCTTTTCTTCTTGGAGCTTGGCCGCCGTCTCGACGGCAGGCTTGGCCGTTTTCGGCGCGTCGAAGAGCAGGTTCCAGCCGGCACAGATGGCAAAGGCCAGGGCAAAGATGGCGATGTATTTTAGTTTCATTGAATTCCTCCTACTAAACACTTTTATTATACTATACTTTGCAGGGCGAGGGAATTGACAGGCCTGTAAAAAAAAGTTTGCAAATTTTTTATGCAAAATACTTGCATAATATTTCAACTGGGTGTATACTATCAAACGTAGACAGAAACAAACACAAATCAATCGCTTTGGTTCATCAGATAGAGGAGGAAATCATCATGAGTAACACGAAAAAAGATATTAAAAAAATTGTCCTGGCTTATTCCGGCGGCCTCGATACGTCGGTCATCATTCCCTGGCTGAAGGAAAACTATCCTGGCGCCGAAGTCATCGCTGCCTGCGCCGACGTCGGCCAGCCGGACGACTTTGAAGCCATTGAAAAGAAAGCCTATGCTTCGGGCGCTTCCAAAGTCTATGTCATGGACATCAAAAAAGAATTCATGGAACAGTACGTTTGGCCGACGGTCAAAGCCGGTGCTGTCTATGAAGGCAAATACCTCTTGGGCACGTCCTTCGCTCGGCCCCTTATTTCCAAGAAACTCGTCGAAGTCGCCAAGAAAGAAGGCGCCGATGCCATCGCTCACGGCGCTACAGGCAAGGGCAACGACCAGGTCCGCTTTGAATTGACCGTCAAAGCCCTGGCTCCGGAAACGACCCTCATCGCTCCCTGGCGGATGTGGGACCTCAAATCCCGTGAAGACGAACTGAAATACGCTGAAGCCCACAACGTCCCCATCGACTATCAGTCCGAAGAAAATCCCTATCCCTACAGCATGGACTGGAACATCTGGCACCTGAGCCATGAAGGGGACGACCTGGAAAACCCGGCCAATGCCCCGAAAGACATGGTCTACATGGTCACCAAGACGCCGGAACAGGCTCCGGATGCTCCGGAATACGTCAAGATCGACTTTGAACAGGGCGTCCCTGTTGCCGTCAACGGTCAGAAACTGGGTGCTGTCGAACTCATTACGGCCCTCAATGAAATCGGTGCCCGCAACGGCGTCGGCATCGTCGATATCGTCGAAAACCGGCTGGTCGGCATGAAGAGCCGTGGCATCTATGAAAACCCGGGCGGTGCCATCATCATGTATGCTCACAGAGAATTGGAATACCTCTGCCTCGACCGCGACACGTATCACTATAAAGAAAATGTGGCCAACAAATTTGCCGAACTCGTCTATGACGGCAAATGGTTCTCGCCGCTCCGCGAAGCCCTGTCGGCTTTCGTCGATGAAACGCAGAAGACCGTTACCGGCCAGGTTACATTGAAACTCTATAAGGGCAACATCATCAGCGCTGGTTCTACATCGCCGTACTCCTTGTACAACGAAGAATTCGTCACCTTCGGCGAAGACGACGTATATGACCAGACCGATGCCGAAGGCTTCATCAACCTCTTCGGCCTGCCGCTCAAGATGCGGGCCCTCATGAAACAGCACGTAGAAAAACAGGGTAAATAAGGAGCGATTCGTATGAAGTTATGGGGCGGCCGTTTTACCAAGGCCACGGATAAAAGTGTAGAAGAATTCAATGCGTCCATCCAGTTCGATTGCCGCATGTATGCTGAAGATATCTGCGGCAGCATTGCCCATGCGACGATGCTGGCCAAACAGGGCATCATCTCCCAGGAAGACAAAGACGCCATCGTCAAGGGCTTGAAGGCTATTTTCCAGCAGATCGAAGACGGGAACTTCGATTTCTCCGTCGAGCTGGAAGACATCCACATGAACATCGAAAAACGACTGACCGATGCCATCGGCGAAGCCGGCAAGCGCCTGCATACCGGCCGCAGCCGCAACGATCAGGTCGCCTTGGATACGCACATGTATGTCCGCCGCGAAATCGCCGCCGTCGCCAAGCTCCTGGTCAAGCTCCAGGAATCGCTGGTCAAGGCTGCAGAAAAGTACAGCGACGTCATCATGCCGGGCTATACCCACCTCCAGCGGGCCCAGCCGATCCTCTTCAGCCACCACCTCATGGCCTATTTCTCCATGCTGTCCCGTGACTTCATCCACTTGAAATACGCCTGGGACATGGCCGATATCATGCCCCTCGGTGCCGGTGCCCTGGCTGGCACGACGTATCCCCTCGACCAGCCTTTCGTCGCCAAGACCCTGCATTTCGGCAAGATTTACGACAACAGTCTCGATGCCGTCAGCGACCGGGACTACATCATCGCCTTCCTGGAATTCGCAGCCGTCCTGATGATGCACCTCAGCCGCTTGTCGGAAGAATTCATCCTCTGGTCCAGTTCGGAATTCAAGTTCATCGAACTCGACGATTCCCACTGCACGGGCTCGTCCATCATGCCCCAGAAGAAGAATCCCGACATCTGCGAACTCGTCCGCGGCAAGACGGGCCGGTTCTACGGCCACCTCATGGGCGTCCTGACCATGATGAAGGGCATCCCCATGGCCTACGACAAGGACATGCAGGAAGATAAAGAAGGTGTCTTCGATGCCATCGATAATTTGAAATTCGCCCTGACCATCTATGCGGCCATGATCGACAAGATGACCGTCAATGGCAAACATATGCGGGAAGTGCTGGAAAGCGACTTTTCCAATGCGACGGATATGGCCGACTACCTGGCCAAGAAAGGCCTTCCTTTCCGGGAAGCCCATGCCGTCGTCGGCAAGGCCGTCCACTACTGCATCGAACAGGGCAAGGTATTACAGCAGTTATCGCTGCAGGAATTGCAGGCCATGAGCCCGCTCTTCGCAGAAGACATCCATCACTACTTGGATATCGAAACCTGCGTCAAGCAGCGTAACACGTATAACGGCACGTCGCCTCAGTCCGTGGCCCGCCAGTGTAAAGCCGGCAAAGCCGCCATGGATGGGGAACAGGCCCAGATTGAAACCTGGAACGACGTCGTCGCCTCTGTCTATGAACTATTGAAGTAAAAAGCGATTGAACGAAAAGGAGCTGTCCCCTGGGGCGGCTCTTTTTCGTTTGCAAGGAATTAGGTGGGCCGCGAACCACGGACCACTAGGCCGCAGGCCGAAACCACGAACAACACCCTTGTCATACACCCTATAAATAAGGTATAATAAAAAAGTATGAAAAAAATTATCTTACTCGTAACAGGAAAGGAGGGGCCTGCCTATGTCAATAGTAGCACAAACGACGCTGGCTCATGACGTTTCATATAACGGCATCGGCCTGCATGCTGCGAATGAAGTTCATATGGTATTGCGCCCGGCTCCGGCTGATACAGGCATCGTCTTTATCCGGACGGATTTGCCCGGCAGACCGTCTGTACAAGCCCATCTCACGAATGTAACCAATACAATGCGGGCGACGACGTTGGAAAACGGGGAAGCCAAGGTCTTCACAGTAGAACATCTGCTGTCCGCCTTGAGCGGCATGGAAGTGGATAACTGCTTCGTCGAAATGGATTCGGTCGAACCGCCCGTCGCCGACGGAAGCAGCCTGACTTTTGTCAAGCTCATCGAAGAAGCGGGAATCCGTGACCTGGACGCACCGCGCCGCCTGCTGGCCGTCCAAAAACAGCATCTCGTCCAGGAGGACGATAAATTCATCGCCATCGTGCCCTATGATGGCTTCCGCATCACCTTCACTTCGATCAACCCGCACCCCATGCTGGGCGTGCAGTTCCTGGACACGACGATTACCAAGGAATCGTATGTCCGCGACATTTCCTTTGCCCGCACCATCGCCTTTACGGAAGAATTGGAAATGCTCAAGAAATTAGGCCTCGGCAAAGGGGGTACCATCGAAAACGTCGTCGTCTACGATAAGACGTCGTGCCTGTCCGTTCCCCGCTGTGACGACGAACTGGTCCGTCATAAGGTCCTCGATATCATCGGCGACCTGTCCCTGCTCGGCCGTCCTGTCCGAGGGCACATCATCGCCGTCAAATCGAGCCATAAACTGAACAACCTGCTGACCCATAAAATATTTGAAGAAATGCAGTGATTTAAGGAGGAATTCTCATGACTTTGGAAGTAACTGATATTATGGAAATTTTGCCGCATCGCTATCCCATGCTGCTCGTAGACCGCATCATCGAACTTGAACCGATGAAATATGCCATCGGCATCAAGAATGCGACCTTCGATGAACAATTTTTCCAGGGCCATTTCCCGGGAAAACCGGTCATGCCCGGCGTCCTCATCGCCGAAGCCATGGCCCAGGTCGGCGGCGTAGCCCTGCTCTATCCGGAAGAAAACCGCGGCCTCATCCCGTTCTTTACAGGCATCGACAAACTGCGCTTCCGCCATCCCGTCATCCCTGGCGACCAGCTGGTCATGCGGGCTGACATCGAAAAGATCAAAGGCCGCATGGGCAAGGTCAAGGCCCAGTGTCACGTCGGCGACACACTCTGTGCCGAAGGGGAATACCTCTTTGCCCTCATGCCGGGTCAGAACACGAAAAAATAAGTTAAGAAAAATTTAAAAAATCTTTACTGCATGTTAAATAACGGCCTAAATGGGCGTATTTGCGAGTATACAGAGGAATATAGCGGGAAAAGGCCTGATTTTGCCCGGCAAAACCGGACTGGTATTCTGCGAGTGTATATAATATGTGATTTAGGTTGAAAATAAGCGCCTGCCGCTCAGGCAGGGAAGCGAGGAGTGACTTTAATGACCGAGGAAACGAATAACATGCCTCAGAGCATGATACATCCGACGGCTATTATAGACCCGCAGGCAAAAATCGGTGCCGGTGTCAAAATCGGGCCGTATGCCGTTATCGGGCCCCACGTTACCATTGGCGATGGTACGGAAATCATGGCCCACGTTACCATCGACGGCTGGACCACGATCGGTAAGGACTGCCGGTTTTTCCCGAGCTGTTCCATCGGTTCGGAACCACAGGATTTGAAATATCACGGTGAAAAGAGCTACCTGATCATCGGCGACCGCTCGGTGTTCCGGGAATTCGTCACCGTCAGTACGGCCACCGGTGAAGGCGAAGAAACGCGCATCGGCAACGACTGCCTCTTCCAGGCCTGCACTCATGTAGCTCATAACTGCGTCGTCGGCAATCACGTCATCATGAGCAACTGCGCCGGCCTGGCCGGCCACGTCACCGTCGAAGACCGCGTCGTCATCGGCGGCATCGCCGGCGTCCATCAGTTCGTTAAGATCGGCCGCAACAGCATGATCGGCGGCCTGGCAAAAGTCGTCCAGGATATTCCGCCCTTCGTCATCGCCGACGGTCAGCCGGCCCGCTGCATCGGGCTGAACAGTGTCGGCCTTTCACGGGCCGGGATTCCGGAAGAAGTACGCCGGGAACTGAAGAAGGCTTTCCGCATCCTGTACCGTTCCGGCCTGAACCTGCGCCAGGCCATTGCCGAAATGGAACAGGAACTGGACAGCTATGAAGAAGTAGAACATTTCCTCCGCTTCCTCCGCAATGCCGACCGCGGTATCTGCAGAGGGACGAAAGATTAGGCAGCCGCTATTGGCTAAAAAGGGGTGTCGCGTCTGCGATGGCCCCTTTTTTTGCTGACAGGGGGCCTGTTTTTTTGTTATAATATAAAGATGAATATTTCTCTTTATGAATAAGGATGATTGCTATGGAAAAAGTAGGATTGCTTGCCGGTGTCGGCAAACTGCCTGTAGAATTTATGCGCGCTGCCAAACAGCTGGGTCACGAAGTCGTCGTCATCGCCGTCGTCAGTGATGTCGAACCGGAACTGGCTGCCGAAGCAGATGCTTATTATGAAATCAACGTCGCCAAACTGGATAAGGTCATCAAGACCCTCAAGAAGAATGGCGTCGCCAAAGTGACCATGATTGGCAAGGTCACTAAGGAAATCCTCTTCAAAGGCTTGAAGTTCCCTGACTGGCGGGCTATCAAGCTGCTGGCGAAACTGCGCAACCGCAAGGACGATACGATCATGCTGGCCATCGTCGAAGAACTGGCCAAAGATGGCCTGGAAGTCGTCGACCAGACACTGTACCTGAAACCCCTCATGCCGTCTTGCGGTGTCTTGTCGCGCCGTAAACCGACGGCGTCGGAAGAAGACGATATCCGCTTCGGTTTCGTCACGGCCAAGGCCATGGGCGGCATGGACATCGGCCAGACTGTCGTCGTCAAGCACAAGGCCGTCATGGCTGTCGAAGCCATCGAAGGGACCGACGCTTGCATCCGCCGCGGCGGCGCCCTGGGACGGGAAAAATCCGTCGTCGTCAAAGTGGCCAAGCCCAACCAGGACCCGCGTTTCGACGTGCCTGCCGTGGGCAAGCAGACCATCTTGTCCATGATTGAAAGCCATTGCAATGTCCTGGCCATGGAAGCCGGCCGGACGCTCTTCGTCGAACAGGACGAAGTCCTGGACCTGGCCAACCGCCACGATATCTGTATCTGTGCTGTCGATAAGAATTTTTAGGAGAGCCTATGAAAATCATGTTTTCTGCCGGTGAGGCGTCGGGCGACCTGCACGGGGCCAATTTGGCCCGGTCCCTGCGCGAACTGGATCCGCAGATCGAACTGCTCGGTATGGGCGGCAAGGAAATGGCAGCGGCCGGCGTCGACATCGTCTATGACATCAAGAACTTAGGCGTCATCGGCGTCGGGGAAATCATCCGCAAGATTCCCTTTTTCTTCCGCCTCCGCGACTTCCTCGTCGATACGATGCGTAAAGAAAAGCCCGATGTCCTGGTCTGCATCGACTATCCGGGCTTCAACATGCGCCTCATCAAGGTGGCCAAAGCGGCGGGCATCCCCGTCGTCTATTATATCCTGCCGACCATCTGGGCCTGGCACAAGAGCCGCGGCAAGACCATTGCCAAGTATACGGATCTGGCCATTTCCCTCTTTCCCTTTGAAGCCAAGATGTATGAAGACATGGGGACGAATGTCATCTATGCCGGCCATCCCCTGGTCGATACGGTCCATGCGACCATGAGCCGCCGCGAGGCCTGTGCTCATTTCGGACTGGACGAACGGAAGAAGACGGTCCTCCTCATGCCGGGCAGCCGGGTCCAGGAAGTACGCGGCCTCCTGCCGTGTATGCTGGAAGCGGCCAAGCTCATCCGCAAAGAGGCAGGGGACGTCCAGTTCATCCTGCCCAAGGCGTCGACTATCGACGAAGGCCTCCTCGATGAGATCATCCGGGCTTCAGGCGTCGCCGTCACGGTCGGTGAAGAAAAAGTATACGATATGATGAATCTCAGTACGGCAGCCATCGCGGCTTCGGGGACGGCGACGCTGGAAACGGCCCTCATGGGCCTGCCGACGCTCCTGGTGTACCGCGTCAACCGCCTGACTTACTGGTTATCGAAAGTCCTGGTCCATATCGACAGCATCGGCCTGCCGAACATCATCATGGGCCATCGGGTCATCCCTGAATTGTGGCAGGATGAGGTGACGCCGGAAAACATCGCTGCCGCCATGGTGCCTATGATCACCGATAAAGTGCACCGTGAAGCATTGCACAAATCCCTGGCGGCCGTCCGCCGCACGATGGGGGAACCCGGCGCTGTCCAGCGGACGGCCCAGGCTATCTTAGATTTTGCAAGAGAAAGAGGTGCCCATGAAGCAATACAATAGTTGGCAAAGTTATAAGAGATTATTAATGTTCATCAAGCCGTACAAGATGCGCCTCGTCGTCGCCGTCATCTGTATGGCCCTGTCCGGGGCGAGCGACGTCGTCGTCCCGTGGCTCATCAAGGACGTCATCGATAAGGTCCTGGCCAATAAGGATATCTACACGCTGAACCTCATCGTCATCGGTATCCTGGTCCTCTTCCTGCTCCGCGGGTTCTTCTATTTCGGCCAGAAATACCTCATGAGTTTCGTTGGCCAGAAAATCGTCAACGATATCCGCGAAACCCTGTATCGTCACTTGCAGACCCTGTCCCTGTCGTACTTCGACAAGCACAAGACGGGCAATATCATGAGCAACCTGACCAATGACGTCACGGCTTTGCAGACGGCCATTGCAGGCAACCTCATTTCCTTCGTCCAGGAAGCGGTCATCCTCGTCGGCTCCCTGGGGTCCATGCTCTTCCTCTACTGGAAGCTGACCCTGTTGACCTTGGTCATCGTCCCCCTCGTCGTCTTTACGATCAACTTCTTCGGCTCCCGCCTGCGCCGGGCCGGCCACGACGTCCAGGGCAAGATGGCTGACATTACGTCGCTTTTGGAAGAGGCTATTTCGGGGATCCGCATCATCCGCTCCTTCAACCGGGAGGACTTTGAAATCCGCCGCTTCATGGTCCAGAACGACCGCAACTTCTGGGCTCTCATGACGACGACTAAACTGACGGCCCTGCTGACGCCGTTCATCCAGTTCTTCGCAGCCATCGCTGTCACGGGCATCATCTGGTACGGCGGCATGAGCGTCATCGACGGCGAAATGACGGCCGGCGCCCTCATCGCCTTCCTCATCTACGCCATCAACCTGGCCAACCCGGTCCGCCGAATCAGTGAAATCTACGGCGATATCCAGAAATCCCTGGCCGCTGCCGACCGCGTCTTTGAAACAATCGACACCGAACCGGATGTCAAGGAAAAGCCGGACGCCATCGTCTTGCCGCCGGTCAAAGGGGAAGTCGAATTCAACCATGTCTCCTTTGCCTATGACAAAGACCACCCGGCCCTTACCGATTTCAATTTGAAAGTCGCCCCTGGCGAAGTCGTCGCCCTCGTCGGCCCCAGCGGTGCCGGCAAATCGACGGTCGCCAACTTGCTGCCCCGTTTCTACGATGTCACGGGCGGCAGTCTGACCATCGATGGCATTGACGTCCGCGACGTCACCTTCTCGTCCCTGCGCCAGCAGATCGGCCTGGTCCCGCAGGAAACGATGCTTTTCAACGCTACGGTCCGGGAGAACATCCTCTACGGCCACCTCGATGCGACGGACGAAGAAGTCGTCGCCGCTGCCAAAGCCGCCAATGCCCATGACTTCATCCGGGAACTGCCCGGCGGCTACGAAGCCCTCGTCGGCGACCGCGGCAGCTCCCTGTCCGGCGGCCAGCGCCAGCGCATCGCCATTGCCCGGGCCATCCTCAAGAACCCGCGCATCCTCATCCTCGATGAAGCGACGTCGGCTCTCGATACGGAAAGCGAAAAGATCGTCCAGGCTGCCCTGGACCGCCTCATGGAAGGCCGCACGGCCGTCGTCATCGCCCACCGCCTGAGCACGGTCCGCAATGCCGACAACATCGTCGTCATCGACCACGGCCGCATCGTCGAAGAGGGGACCCATGATGAACTACTGGCAAAAGACGGCCTCTATGCCCATCTCTATGCCGTACAGTTCAACGATACTACGGAAGAAACAGCGTCAGAAGGTTGATTGTGATGAAGAATCTAAAATCGCACCCCATGTACTGGCTGTATAATATCCTGCTCCTCATCTATTGGGCTACGCTCATTCCCATGCTCATTTACCGGCTCATCAGGGAAGAAGGATTTTATCAGCGCATCAAACAGAGCATCGGCTTCTTGCCGGAAGAATTAAAAGATAAAATATCCAATCGCCATGCCATCTGGGTCCATGCCGCGTCGGTCGGGGAAATCGTCGCGGCCAGCCCGATTGTCCGGGAAATGCGCAAGACCCATCCCGACGAAGTCATCATCGTCTCTGTCGTCACGGCGACGGGCTTCCACATGGCCCATCAGATCATCAAGGGCGCCGACGGGATCCTCTATTTCCCGCTGGACCTGCCGTATCTGACCAACCGCATCCTGACCATCGTCAATCCCCAGGCCATCGTCCTGGTAGAAACGGAAATCTGGCCGAATTTCCTGCGCATCGCCGCAGATAAGCATATTCCGGTCATGATGATGAACGGCCGCATCAGCCAGCGCAGTGCTGTCCGTTACCGCATGATTACCTTCTTTACGCGCCGCGTCTTGTCGACGATACGCATGTTCTGCATGCAGAGCCGCATCGACGCCCAGTATATCATCGACATCGGCGCCGATCCCAACAAGGTCATCGTCACGGGCAACACCAAGTACGACCAGACCTATGGCATCGTCACGGAAGCCGAAAAGAAGCGCTTCCTCCACGAACTGGGCTTTGCCGAAGGGACGTATCCCATCATGATTGCCGGCAGTACCCACAAAGGGGAGAACGGCTCGGTCTACAAGGCCTTCGTCAAGATACGGGACCATTTCCCGGAAGCCAAATTGATCATCGCCCCGCGCTATATCTATCAGGCCGATCTCATCATCGACGAAGGCATCAAGCACGGCGTCACTATGGTCAAGCGTAGCGATATGAAGGCCGGGAAACCGATCCGGTCCGAATACGACGGCGTCATCCTCGATACCATCGGCGAACTGGGGCGCGTCTACAGCCTGGGCGACCTCATCTTCGTCGGCGGCAGCCTGGCCCATATCGGCGGCCATAATATCCTGGAACCGGCAGCTCATGGCAAGCCCATCGTCGTCGGTCCCAATATGTTCAACTTCGTCGAAATCTTCGATCTCCTCAGCAGCCGCGGCGCCTGCGTCATGGTCAAGAATGAAAAGGAATTCATCGACACCTGCCTGGATATCCTCATCCATCCCGACCGGGCCGAAGCCATGAAGCGCAGCTGCATCGAAGTCGTCCAGGAAAACCAGGGGGCTACGCGCAAGAACCTGGAACAGCTGCAGAAGATGCTGGACGACGTCCACGGCGGGAGGTGAGCCCATGGCTTTGCGAAACTGGGCTGCCGCCTATTTCCATTATTTGACCGGAAGCGGCGCCCATCACTGCTGGGACTGGCCGGCCCTGGCCCTGCTGCGCGGTGCCGCCTGGCTCTACCGCAAGGGCGTCCTGGTCAAGTATCACGCCATCGCCGACCATCCGGAACGGCAGGAACACGCGCCGGCCGTCGTCATCAGCCTGGGCAACATCACTGTCGGCGGGACGGGCAAGACGCCGATGGCGTGCATGCTGGCCCGGCGCCTGCAATCCCAGGGCTGGCGCGTGGCCCTGCTCAACCGGGGCTACCGCTCTCAGCGCGAAGATGGCGGCGCTGCCGTCATGTCCGATGGACAGCGCGTCCTGCTATCGGCCGAAGAAGGCGGCGATGAAGCCTGCCTCATGGCCCGCAGCCTGCCTGGCATCCCCGTCCTGGTCGGCCGCAAGCGGGCCCTCGGCGGCCGCCTGGCCGTCGAACGCTTCGGTACACAGGTCCTCATCCTCGACGACGGCTTTCAGCACTGGCAGCTGTACCGTGACCTGGACATCGTCCTCGTCGACGGGACCAATCCCTTCGGCAACGGCCATGTCCTGCCGCGGGGCATCCTGCGGGAGCCCATGGAGCAGCTCGGCCGGGCCGATGCCTTCATCATCACTAAGGGCGACCAGATTACGCAGGACCGGGCCGAAGCCATCGCCGCCAAGCTGCGCCAGTACAACCCGGCCGCGCCGGTGGCCATGGCCATCCACAAGCCGTCTTCGTGCCTGGCCTTTGCCGCCTGGCATGACGGAAAGGGCCATGGCTCCGGGGCCTTACAGCCTGACGGCCAGTCCGTCCTGGCCATATCGGCCCTAGGAAACCCGGCTTCCTTTGAACGGACCCTGGCCGATGCGGGCTTCACCGTCGCCGGCTCTCTCCGCTATGAAGACCATCACCATTACAGCCGCGACGATATCCGCCACATGGCCGCCAGGGCCGCCGAAACGGGCTGCCTTTTGGTGACGACGGAAAAGGACGCCGTCAAACTGCCGGCGCCGCTGATCAAGGAATACGACCTGCCGCTGTACGTCTTGAGCATTACTATTGAATTCACAGCAGGGCAGGACCAGATAGATACGATTTTGCAAGCAGTATTGGAGGATAAACTATGAACTTTGTATGCATCATCCCATCGCGCTATGCATCGACGCGCCTGCCGGGCAAGCCGCTGTGCGATATTGCCGGCAAACCGATGGTACAGCGTGTCTATGAACAGGCTGCCAAGGCCTCGAAACTGACGGCTGTCGTCGTCGCCGTAGATAACCCGAAAGTCTATGATACGGTCGTCACCTTCGGCGGCCATGCCGTCATGACCCGCGAAGACCACGCCAATGGCACGGACCGTTTGGCTGAAGCCGTCGGCCATTTTCCCGATGCTGACGTCATCGTCAACGTCCAGGGCGACGAACCGCTCATCGCACCGGACGTCATCGACGACTTGTGCCGGGCCTTTGAAGCAGAACCGGACCTGACCATGGCGACGGTCGCTGCGCCTTTGCAGGAAGACGAATACGATGACCCGAGCGCCGTCAAAGTCGTCCTCAACCAAAAGGATGAAGCCATGTATTTCTCGCGTTCCCTCATCCCGTATCCGCGCCATTCCTTTGAAGAAGGGGGCATCCAGCCGTATAAGCATATCGGTATCTACGCCTATCGCCGCGATTTTCTCCTGCAGTACGCGGCCATGGAACAAACGCCGGCAGAAAAAGTCGAGTCCCTGGAACAGTTGCGGGTTCTCGAAAATGGTTATAAGATAAAAGTGATAAAGACTCATCACCAATTCATCGGCATCGATACGCCGGATGACCTGGAACACATCCGCCGTTATTTTGCCGAATCTGCTCATAAAGGGGAATAGACTATGGAAAAAGTGAAACGAATTCAGGTTGGCAGCCAGACTGTCGGCGGCGATGGCAAACTTTTCGTCATGGCCGGCCCGTGTGTCATCGAGGATCCCGAACGGACCCTGGCTATTGGCAAGACCATGAAGGCTATCTGTGAAAAACTGGGCCTGACGTATATCTTCAAAGCCTCTTTCGATAAGGCGAACCGCTCGTCTTACACGTCCTACCGTGGACCGGGCCTGAAAGAAGGCCTGCGCATCCTGGCTGACATCAAGAAGGAACTCCAGGTTCCCGTCGTCAGCGATATCCACGAAACCTGCCAGGCCGAAGCGGCTGCTGAAGTCCTGGACGTCATCCAGATTCCGGCCTTCCTCTGCCGTCAGACCGATTTGCTAGAAGCTGCTGCGGCTACGGGGAAATGTGTCAACGTCAAGAAGGGTCAGTTCCTGGCCCCGGAAGACATGAAGAATGTCGTCGCCAAGATCGAACACGCTGGCAATGAAAATATCATGCTCACCGAACGGGGCATCAGTCTGGGCTATCACAACCTCGTCGTCGACATGCGTTCCTTCCCGATTATGCGCAGCTTCGGCTATCCCGTCGTCTTTGATGCCACCCACAGCGTCCAGCTGCCGGGCGGTGCCGGTACGAAATCGGCAGGCCAGCGCCAGTTCGTCGGCAACCTGGCACGAGCCGCTGCCGGTGCCGGTATCGACGGCGTCTTCATGGAAGTACACGATAACCCGGCAGAAGCCCTCAGCGACGGGCCGAATATGCTCTACTTATCGCAGGTCGAAGATGTCCTCCGCGATATGATGGCTATCAACGAAATCGCACAGAAAAGCGTAAGCACGGACAGGTAAGGAGACGAGACCATGATGGATATTTTAGAAGAAGCAAAAGACGTGCTCCATCAGGAAGCACAAGGCATTGAAAAGTTGATCCCTACGCTCAACCAGAACTTCGTCAATGCTGTCAACATGATTATGAAATCGAAAGGCCGGGTCATCGTCACGGGCATGGGGAAATCCGGCCACATTGCCCGCAAAGTATCGGCAACCTTGTCCAGTACGGGGACGCCGTCCATTTTCCTCCATCCGGCAGAAGCCATCCACGGCGATTTGGGCATGGTCACGGCAGACGATGTCGTCCTGGCCTTCTCGAACAGTGGGGAAACGGTGGAAATACTCAATATCCTGCCGTCGCTCAAGCGCATCGGTGCCAAACTCATCACCGTCGTCGGCAATCACAATTCGACCTTGGCCAAACATGCCGATATCATCCTCGACGCATCGGTCGAAAAAGAAGCCTGCCCCCTGGGCCTGGCGCCGACGACGAGTACGACGGCGGCTCTGGCCTTAGGCGATGCCCTGGCTGTCGTCCTCTTGACGCAGCACCATTTCACCAAGAAACAGTTCGGCATCTTCCATCCCGGCGGAGCCCTGGGCAAGAAACTCCTGCTCACTGTCGACGATGTCATGCATAAAGGCCAGGACAACCCGGTCGTCAGCGAAGACAGCATCGTCCAGGATGCCCTGTTCCTCATGACCGAAAAGGGCCTGGGTGCCGTATCCGTTGTCAATGAAGACGGCAAACTCGTCGGCCTGGTCACCGACGGCGACGTCCGCCGCGGCCTGGAAACAGGGTCCAACTTCCTCCAGTGGCCTGTCGACGCCATGATGACCAAGAACCCGCGGGTCATTGCCAACCATAAGCTGGCTACGGAAGCCCTGCACATCATGGAAAAGAACCAGCCCCGTCCGATTACGGTCCTGCCTGTCGTCGACAAGGATGACAAAGTCGTCGGCATGATCCATATTACCGATTTGCTGCGGCAGGGAGTGGTCTGATGAGCTTTTTGACACATATCAAGATGCTGGCCCTCGACGTCGACGGCGTCATGACGGACGGCATCATTTACTACAGCCCGTCGGGCGATGCCATGAAAGGCTTTTCTGCCCGCGACGGCATGGGCATTTCCCTGATCCGGGCCGCCGGCATCCAGACGGCCCTGGTCACAGGCCGCCGCTCACCCATGGTCGAGCAGCGGGCGAAGGATCTGCATATCGACTACGTCCTCCAGGACTGCTCGCGCAAGCTTTTGGCCATGCAGCAGTTGTGCAGTGAAATCGGCCTGTCCCTCGACGAAGTGGCCTACATGGGTGACGACCTGAACGACGTCGAACTCATTGCCAATGCCGGTTTCGGCGCAGCGCCCCTCGATGCCTGCGAAGAAGCCCGTCGGTCGGCCGCTTTCGTATCGGCCTATCCCGGCGGCCACGGGGCCTTGCGGGAATTCGCCGAATATATCTTGAAGAGCCAGCATGTCTGGGATAAGGTCCTGCGCCAGTACTTTGGCGACGCGACCTTTACGTTGCGCCAATAAGAAAGGAGAGTCTGTATTGTGAGTAAGGAATGGCAGTATCATGCTGCACGCGGATTCGGCAAGATTCTCTGTCATCTGCCCTATCCGGTTATCATTTCCTTGGGTCGCAAACTAGGCCCTTTCGTAGGAAAACTGATGAAGAAGCAGCGCGAACGCGGTATTTTCCAGATACAGCGCGGCATGGAGTGCAGCCGTGAAGAAGCGGAACGCATCATGACCGACGTCTTCCGCAATCTCGGCCAGTCGCTCATGGAAATCCTCTATACGCCCAATCTCAATCCGGAGAATATCCGGGACTATGTGACATTGGACCATCCGGAACGCCTGGACGAAGCCATGAAGGAAGGCAAAGGCGTCATCGTCCTCACAGCCCACATGGGCAACTGGGAATGGCTCGGCGCCCTGGCCATCTACGGCTATCCGGCGACGACGATCGTCAAGAACCAGGCCAACGACGCCGTAACGCGCCTGCTCAACGAAAACCGTGAGAACATGGGACTGGAAGTCTTCGCCCGCGGCGGCAATGAAATGATCATCGCTGCCCGTGCCTTGAAGCGCAAGAAACTCCTGGGTTTCCTGGCCGACCAGGACGGCGGCTTCCACGGCGTGCCTCAGCCTTTTTTGGGCAAGATGAGCTCGACGCCGAAAGGACCGGCTATGTTCGCCCAGAAGTTCCATTCACCTATCGTGCCGATTTTCCCGGTCCACGACGAAAATCATCATACCCATTTGATGATCGGTGAAATCATGCATTTCGAAGACACAGGCAACAAGGACGAAGACATTGCCCGCATGACCCGCAAGATGGCCGTCGTCACGGAGAATTTCATCAAGGAACACCCGACAGAATGGCTGTGGTTCCAGCATCGCTGGAGTACAGAACCGGAAGAAATCATAGCACTGCAGCAGAAACCGGAGGCGCATACCGATGATAGCCGAAAAGCTGAAAAAGAATAAAATCTCCATCATTGCCGTCATCGCCGTCATCGGCTTTGCCGTCATGCTCTATAGTTTCATGCATCCCCAGAAGACGGAAGACCCCATGGTCAGCCCGGATAAGCTCGTCGAATTCGAAGGGACGGAGCTGGAAGAAAAGAAAGACGGCCAGCTCGTCTGGCGCTTGACAGCCGATAAGATCCAGATCGACCCGGACACGCAGATCATGTATTTCACCAACCCCAAGGCCCTGGTCGTCGCCGAAGATGGAACGCAGATGACTATTACGTCGGACAAGGGCATCGTCGACCGCCAGAAGCGGACCATCGAAATCAAGCCGCCTGTCAAAGCAGAAACCGATAAGGGCGATACGTTGCAGACCGACGGCAGTGTGTATTATAATATGGATACGCGTATGATCAAAGGCGGCAAGGTCGTCATGGACCGCCATGACAAGACGTCGCTCAAAGCCGATGCTTTTGAAACGGACAGCAGCCTGACCAAGGTGACGCTGACCGGCCATGCGCAGGTGACAAAGGGAGAATAACTATGATGGATTTACTTGGAAAGAAACTGGCAGCTGCCGCCCTCATGGGGGCCATGATCCTGCCGGCTGCCGGCGCCCTGGCGGCGGATAATGACGGCAACCCGGCCGTATCCGTCACGGCAGACACGCTGGAATATAACGGTAAGACCCAGGTCGCTACGGCGACGGGCAACGTCGTCATCGTCCGCGACCAGGCTACGATGACCGGCAACAAGGCCGTCTATAACTTGAAGACCGCCGAAGCAGACATGGAAGGCAACGTATCGGTCCAGCAGCCGGACATGCAGCTCAACGCCGATAAGGTCCATTCGACCAACAAGAATTACGTCGTCGCTACAGGCAGCGTCCGCGGCGTCTACGGCGACAAGAAGGTCAATGGCGACAAAGTCGAATACTATCTCGACCAGGATTACGGCATCGTCACGGGCAACGGCTATCTTGAAGCCCAGGGTTCGCAGATGTGGGCCGATCACATCGACGCCTGGTTCAAGCAGATAAAGGCCATCGGTACGGGCAACGTCCATATCGAATCGCCGGCGGAAAACCTCATCGCCTATGCCAATCAGGCCGTCTACACCCAGACGCCGGGGCAGAATGACGGCGTCATCCACTTGACGGGGAATGTCAATGCCACTCAGAACGGCAATTCTCTCAACGGCGACAATGTCGATATCCGCCTGGCCGATAATTCCGTCCAGACCCGCAGCCGATCGACTATCGTCATCGTACCGGGCAGTAATCCGTAATCGTAAGGGGTATCTATGTTTATTCAGACTGAAGATCTCGTAAAAGCGTATAAAGAACGAAATGCCGTCAACGGCGTCAGTATCCGCGTCGACCAGGGCCAGATCGTCGGTCTCCTGGGACCGAATGGCGCCGGCAAGACGACGACTTTCTACATGATCGTCGGCATCGAACGGCCGACGTCAGGGAAGATAACCATTGATGGCAAGGACATCACCAACCTGCCCATTCACAAGCGGGCGGCCTATGGCATCGGCTATCTGCCTCAGGAAGCGTCGATTTTCCGCAAGCTCACCGTCGAAGACAACCTCCTGGCCATGCTGGAGACGACGAAGCTCAGCAAGAAGGAGCAGCATGAAAAAGTGGAAGCCCTGATGGAAGAATTTTCCATCACCCAGCTCCGCGACCGCCTGGGTATCCAGCTGTCCGGCGGCGAACGGCGCCGCGTGGAAATCGCCCGCTGTCTGGTCATGGACCCGGCCTTTATCCTCCTCGATGAACCTTTTGCCGGCATCGACCCCCTGGCCGTCAACGACATCCAGGGCATCATCAGCCATTTGAAACGGCGCGGCATGGGCGTCCTCATTACCGACCACAACGTCCGGGAAACGCTGAGCATCGTCGACAAAGCCTATATCTTGAGTGAAGGGAAGATCCTCCTCGAAGGCAGTCCGGAAATGATTGCCAATGACCCGGTAGCCAAGAAATTCTACTTAGGCGAAGAATTCAGGATGTAACAGGGAGTATGGAATGCGAATATTAGATAAATATATACTAAAAGAATTTATTGGCCCCTTTTTATTCGGCGTCTGTGCCTTTACAGCAGTCTTCGTCGGGACGGGTACGCTCTACCGTATTGCCAACCTCATCAACCAGTACGGGGCTTCGGCCTGGGCTGCCTTCCGCGTCTTCGTCCTGGCCATGCCGTCGATCATCGTCGTCACCTTTCCCATGTCCGTCCTCTTAGGGTCGCTCATGGCCTTTGGCCGCCTTTCCAGTTCCAGTGAAATGATCGTCATGCGGGCTGGCGGACAGAACTTCATCCGCCTGGCCATGCCGATTTTCATTGCCGCTTTCTTCATTTCCATCGGGGCGACGGCCTTCAACGAATACGTCGTGCCCAAGGCCAACAACGCCTATAACACGATCATCAATGAAGAAATAAAGCACAATGTCGCGCCGACGACGCAGGACCATATCATCATCAAGAACACCAAGGGCTCCGATATATCCAGCCTCATGTATGCCCGTCAGTACGACGCCAACACGAAGCAGCTCAAGGATATTACCGTCCAGGAATTTGAAAATGATACGCTCATGCGCGTCGAACAGGCTGACCGGGCCGACTGGAACGGCCAGAAATGGGTCATGCACGAAGGCATGATCTATGACGTATCGGCCAATGAACAGACGACGCGGTCCCTGAAGTTCCAGAACCAGGCCCTGCCGATTACGCAGAAGCCGAATAAGATCAATGCATCCCAGAAGAAACCGGATGAACTGACCATCCGCGAACTGCGGGAACAGATTAAACTCTTGGACCAGAATTCCGTCAACACCAATAAGATGAAAGTCGAAATGTACAACCGCTTCGCCCTGCCTCTGGCCAGCCTGGTCTGCGCCATCGTCGGCGCGCCCCTGGGGATGCAGAAACAGCGCGGCAGTTCGTCCATCGGCTTTGGCATCAGTGTCGTCGTTATCTTTATTTACTATTCCATCATGACCCTGGGCAACGCCCTGGGCAATGGCGGCAAGATACCGGCCTACCTCGCCGCCTTCCTGCCGGACATCATCTGTGGCGTCGCCGGCGTCATCTTAGTCTACAAAAAATCGAAATGAGGGAAAAGGCGCTGTCGCATGAAGGCAGCGCCTTTTGAGTATTAAGTTTGCAGTTTGTAGTTTTTAGCGAATGGTTCTAAATTTAAAGCCATCTACTGCAAACTACAAACTCTGTGCTACAAACTATAAAGCGAAAGGGGCCTCGCATAATGGTAGAAACCCTCGTGCGACAGCCCCTTTTAAGAGGCTGGGAGCTAACAGCCAGCTGCTAACGACTAGGGCAGGACGGCCCTTGCAGTACACGGTAGTTATGGGCTATAATATAATGATATAAAGGAATGAGCAAAGGTGGTGTCTTATGGAATATGGATGGGTCATGCTGATCGTCTTGTCTGTTATGGGCGGGATCATTGCCTATCTCGGCGATAAGATCGGCTCCCGTGTAGGGAAACAGAAAATTAAATTATTCGGTTTGCGGCCGAAGTATACGTCCATCCTGGTTACCATCCTGACGGGGATCAGCATTGCCGTCATCACTTTAGGCGTCATGTCTATCTTGTCGGAAAATGTCCGCATCGCCTTGTTCGGTATGCACCAGCTGCAGATGCAGAAGGCCCAGCTCGAAGCCCAGCGGGATGAACTGCTGCAGCAGGCCAAGGACCTGGGCAAGGAACTGGACGATAAGAACGAGCTCATCGCCTCCAATGAAGAACTCCTGAAGAAACAGCAGGAACAGCTGGACGGCAAGAATGAAGAAATCCGGACGACTCAGCTGGACCTGCAGCAGGCCCAGGCCGCCCGCGACGACAAGGCCCGCCAACTGACGGTCATCCAGGTTGCCATGGACGAAGCCAAGAAGCAGCGCGACTCGGCCCTGGCCGATAGTGAAAAGGCCCGTCAAGACGTAGCTATGCTGGAAGAAACGAAGCAGAAGATGATGGGCACCATCGACGTCCTCGACAAGCACATCAAGCTGCTCAATGAAACGATGACCAATATCCGCGAAGGGACGGTCGTCTTCCGCGTCGGCGAAGTCCTGTCCAGTAACGTCCTCAACGGCGGCCTGAGCCAGGCCCAGACGCGGGAAGAACTGAGCCGGGCCATGAGCCAGACCAATACCATGATCTGCCGTCATCTCGGCGTCCGCGATGAAAATACGGTCCTCCTCTATATTGCGCCAGACGAATTCAACGCTACTGTCGACGCCCTGCAGAAAGCCGGGAAGTCGCAGAAACTGCTCCGCATCATCGCCGCCGGCAACATCATGCTCGGCGAACCGGCCCTGGTCCACGTCGAAATGTATGACAACAACCTCATCTATCACCGCGGCGACGTCGTCTACGAAGAACGGCTGACAGCCCAGGAATTGTCGGGCAATGCCGAACTGCAGGTCATGCGTTTCCTCCATAACGTCAATCAGCAGACCCAGGCCAAAGGCCTCCTGCCGGACCCGCTGACCGGCAATGTCGGGGCCCTGACGGCAGTCGAAATGTTCGAGACCATCAACAAGATAAAGAACCACAGCGGCGCCGATATCGTCCTCAAGGCCGTCACCGAAGCCGATACCTACACGGCCGGCCCCTTGCAGATCGACATCCGCGTAGAAGCCGACGAATGATGGGAGCTGTTACATGAAGGCTTCTGTCATCATGAAAAGTCCCTTTCTCTTTATAGTTTGTAGTATAGAGTTTGTAGCAAATAGTTTTATAATTACTGCAAACTACAAACTGCAAACTTAAAACTCAAAATGAGGCTGTCTGAATGTGGCAGCCTCATTCCTAGGAGGAGATACATTGATCTTTGCCATTGACCCTGGTTCGGAAAAGACGGGGACTGCTGTCGTCGCCGATGACGGCAGTCTGGTCACGAAGGCCATCGTGCCGACGCCGGAACTGGGCGACTATTTGAGTCACATTTATGAAAACTATCCTTTTTCCCATATCGTCATGGGCGATGGGACCAATCATAAAAAGCTGCAGCCCCTGGTCGAGCAGTGGATCGCCAGGAACCACGGGGATATCACTTTTTCCCTGACAGATGAAAAATTCACCACTGTCGAAGGGCGCAAGCTCTATTTTAAATATACCCCGCGCAAGGGCTGGCGCCGTTTCGTGCCACTGTCCTTCCAATATCCGCCAGAACCGGTCGATGACTTCGTCGCCTGGATCATCGGCCACCGTTATTTAGCGAAACAACGAGGAGAAAAAATATGAAATACATCTTGCGTGCCCTGGGCCTGGCCCTTGGCGCTCTCATCTACACCATCGGCCTGGACGTCTTCCTGGTCCCGAACCACGTTATCGACGGCGGCGTCGTCGGCATTGCCCTCATGGCAGCGCAGGTGACAGGCATCAGTTTCAGTGTGTTCATCATCATCCTGAACATTCCTTTCTTTATCTTTGGCTATAAGAAGATAGGTGCCTTTTTCACCATATCTTCGCTCTTTTCCATCCTCTGCCTGTCCGGGTGGAGCACGTTCATCCATTACGAACGGGTCACGTCGGATCCTTTCTTGTCGACCATTTACGGCGGCATCATCATCGGCCTCGGCGTGGGCCTCATCATCCGCTGGGGCGGTTCCCTGGACGGGACGGAAGTCCTGGCCATCATCGCCGACAGGCGCACGCCTTTTTCCGTCGGCGAGACGATCATGTTCTTCAACCTCTTCATCCTGGGCAGTTCGGGCTTTGTCTTTTCCTGGGACAGCGCCATGTATTCCCTGGTGGCATACTTCATCGCCTATAAGATGATCGACGTCGTCACCAACGGCCTCGATGAAATGAAGGGGATGCTCATCGTTACGGGCAAGCACGACGAAGTGGCCGACTGCCTGACCAGGGATATGGGCCGCGCCGTGACCCTCATCAACGGCGAAGGCGCTTACAAGCGGGAAAAGACGATGATCCTCTACTGCGTCGTGTCGCGCCTGGAGATCACCAAGATACGCGATGCCATCACCGGCGTCGACCCCAACGCTTTCGTATCGGTCTTCGATATCAGTGAAGCACATGGCGGCCTCTTCAAGCGGCATAAAATGCATGGATAAAAAGTCAAAAAAAGCTTGACATAATTGGCGAATCTGCTGTATTGACATACAGCTCATATTTGCTATTATATAAAATAATTGGGTTATAGCGTTAACCTGAAAAAATGACAACACAGGTGATAGAACACCTATTGGGAGGTATACAATGGCACAGTTAAATTTCAATATCGAAGACATTTGCGGCACTTTGTCGGAAAATAAAGACGGCTGGCGCAAAGAACTGACGTACATCAGCTGGAATAATCGGGCACCGAAATTCGACCTCCGCTCGTGGGATCCGGATTATCAGGCCATGACCAAAGGTATTACCATGACCAAGGAAGAACTGGAAAAACTGCGTGATGTATTGAACGAAATGGATTTCGATAAATACTAAGGAGTGATTAAGTATGCTTTCGGCAATTCAATGAGATGAATGGAATGAAAGCATACTTTTTTGTTTTCCTTGCCAAATTTGCCAAAACATTATATAATCTCTAGTTGTATGTGCTGTTAGTACTTGGTAATAATTTCAAGGGTGAATGAAATGGTTCGTATAGCGAGAGATAAGCGACATGCTTTATTAAAGAAGCGGATTGAAGAAAATCCTTTTATAAACGACGAAGAATTGGCTGAAGAATTTTCCGTCAGCGTGGCTACTATCCGCTTGGACCGCATGGCCTTGGGAATCCCCGAAATGCGTATCCGCATCCGCCAGAAGGCAGAAGCGGCGCAGCCGAAACTGCGTAACGCCCCTGTCGTCGGGGAGCTCGTGGACTGCATCATCGGCAAGAATGCCATTTCAATCATGACGGCAACAGACGATATGGTCGACGAAGCACACATCGTGCGTTCCCAGTGCCTATATGCCCAGGCCAGTTCCCTGGCGCGGACGGTATTGAATCTTCCTGTCTGCATTACAGCCGTAGCCAATATTAAATATAAACAGCCCGTCACTGTAGGCGATAAACTGATCGCCAAGGCCGAAGTCATGCGCCAGCGCGACCAGAAATACTACGTATGGGTCACGATCCGGAAGATGCGGAAAGAAGTATTCCGGGCAAAATTTATCATAGAATCTTTGGAATAATGGAGCGGTAATAGAATGAAAATAGCTGTAGATGCTATGGGCGGTGATTACGCACCCGAAGAAATCGTCCTCGGTGCCGTAGAGGCCGTCAAAGCATATGATTTTGATGTCGTCCTGGTAGGTGACGAAAAGAAAATACGCGGCGTACTGAGCAAATATGGCGCCAAAGAAAGCGACCGCCTGTCCATCGTACACGCCAGCGAAGTCATCGAAATGGGCGAACATCCGGCTCAGGCCATCCGCCGCAAGAAAGACGCATCCATCGTCGTAGCGACGCGGCTGGTCAAAGACGGCCTCTGTGATGCTGTCGTCGCCGCTGGCAGCACTGGCGCCGCTGTGACGGCGGCTCTCTTTGGGCTGGGACGCATCAAAGGCATCGAACGGCCCTGCATTGCGACGCCTATCCCGTCGAAGAAGGGGATCACGGTGCTCCTCGATTCCGGGGCTAATGCCAACAGCAAGCCGAAACACCTCGTCGAAGGGGCCATCATGGGATACCACTATGCAAAATACATCCTGGGCGTCGAAAAACCGACGGTCGGCCTGCTGAACATCGGCGAGGAAGCGTCGAAGGGCAATGAGCTCTGCCAGAAGACGTATCCGATGCTGGAAAATTTGAAAACTATCTCTTTCTATGGTAACGTAGAAGGGAGAGATATACCGAAAGGCACGGTCGATGTCGTCGTCTGTGACGGCTTCGTCGGCAATGTCATCTTGAAATTTGGCGAAGGCATGGCCATGTTCATCATCCGCCTCGTCAGAGATACGATCAAACAGAGCGGCTTCATCACTAAACTGGGGGCCTTAGCGGTCTACCCGGCCTTGAAATCGCTGAAGAAACGACTGGATTTCACCGAATACGGCGGTGCGCCGCTGCTCGGTGTCGATGGCAGCTTTATTATCTGTCATGGCAGTTCGAAAGCCAAGGCCATCAAGAACGCCGTCCGCGTTGCCGGTGAAATCGCCGAACAGGACGTCGTCGGCCATATTCGTAAAAGTATAGAGGAAGAAGAGGTAGAACAGTATGATAGTGAAAGCTAATCCCGCTGGGATTCTTGGTACAGGTCACTGTGTACCTGATCAGGTATGGACGAATAAAGATTTAGAAAAAATGATGGATACATCCGATGAATGGATCCGCAGCCGTACAGGCATCGGCGCCCGCCACGTTGCGCCAGAAGGCGTCACGACGTCGGACCTGGCTACCAAAGCCGCCGAAGAAGCCTTGAAGAACGCCGGCATCAAAGCGGAAGACCTGAATTTGATCATCGTCTGCACCTTGACGCCGGACCGGGCCTTGCCGTCGACGGCCTGCAAAGTACAGGCCAACCTCCATGCGGTCAATGCCGCTGCCTTTGATTTGGAAGCGGCCTGCTCGGGCTTTGCCTACGGTTCGATCATTGCTTCCCAATTCATCGAAAATAAGATGTATAAATATGTTCTGGTCATTGGTGCGGAAATCCTGACCCGCGTCGTCAACTGGAAGGACCGCTCGTCGTGTGTACTCTTCGGCGATGGCGCCGGTGCCGCTGTCATCGGCCCCGTACCGGAAGGCTACGGCATCCTCGGCGGGGCTATGGGAGCTGACGGAACGGGCGGTGATTTCCTGACGATTCCGGCCAGCGGTGTCGAAATGCCGCCGACCGATGCCCTGCGCGAAAACGGCATGGCCTATGCCAAGATGGACGGCAAGGAAGTCTATAAATTCGCCGTCAAAGCCATGCCCCATGCCGCAGAATTAGCCCTCAAGCGGTCGGGCCTGACGAAGGAAGACATCGATGTCCTCGTACCGCATCAGGCTAATATCCGCATCATCCAGTCCGCCGCCAAACGGCTCCACGTTCCGATGGAAAAAGTATTCGTCAACATCGAGAAATACGCCAACACGTCGGGGGCTTCCATTCCCCTGGCTTTAGATGAAGCCATCAAAGCAGGGATGATCCACCGCGGTGATATCGTCTGCCTGGATGGCTTCGGCGCCGGCCTGACCTGGGCCAGCTTAGTTATGAAATGGTATTGATTTTTTTACGAGAGGTGTGACTGATGATGAAAAAGGCATTTGTTTTTCCCGGCCAGGGTGCCCAGAAAGTTGGGATGGTCAAGGATTTATACGACGCATATCCCGTTGTCAAACAGCTTTTTGAAGAAGCCGACGACGCTTTGGGTTTCTCCCTGACCAAGCTCTGCTTTGAAGGTCCCGATGAAGAACTCATGAAGACCTATAATACACAGCCGGCTATCCTGACGGCCAGCACGGCCTGCTGCCGCGTCCTCGCCCAGGAAGGACTGACACCGGACATCGCTGCCGGCCACAGTCTCGGCGAATATTCGGCCCTCGTCGCTGCCGGCGCCCTGACCTTTGCTGACGCCGTCCGCACGGTCCGCCTCCGCGGCCAGTTCATGCAGGAAGCTGTACCCCTCGGTGAAGGCGGCATGGCCGCTATCCTCGGCCTGGCTGAAGATAAGATCAAAGACATCTGTGCTCAGATTTCGGCCCAGGGCGGCACGGTCCAGGCCGTCAACTTCAACTGCCCCGGCCAGATCGTCATCGCCGGCAGTACCAAAGCCGTCGAAGAAGCTGCCGCTGCCATGAAGGAAGCCGGTGCCAAACGGGCTATCCTCCTTCACGTCAGTGCTCCTTTCCACAGCACGCTCATGGAACCGGCTGCCAAACGGTTGGCCGAAGTCCTCGACGACATCACCATTTCCGATGCCAAGATCCCCGTCGTAGCCAACGTCAACGGCCAGATCGAAACGAGTGCTGCTGATATCAAAGCCAACCTGGTCAAACAGGCTGCCAGCCCGGTCCTCTGGATCGACTGCACCAAGACCATGCAGGCTTTCGGTGCCGAAACCTTCGTCGAAGTCGGCCCGGGCAAGACCCTTTGCGGTTTTAACCGTAAAATCGACCGCAAAATCCACAGCGAAAATGTAGAAGATATTCCTTCCTTACAGAAAACGCTTGAATTTTTCCAGGAGGTTCGATAAAATGCACTTAACAGGGAAAACTGCTATCGTCACCGGCGGCTCCCGCGGCATCGGCCGCGCCGTAGCCATCGCCCTGGCTGAAGCCGGTGCCAGCGTCGCCATCATTTATGCTGGCAATACGAAAGCTGCTGAAGAAACGAAGCAGGCCATCGAAGAAAAAGGCGCTCAGGCTATGGTCATCCAGTGCGATGTCTCTGATGAAAAAGCCGTAGCCGACATGGTGAAGGCCGTCAAGAAAGAACTGGGCCGCGTCGATATCTTAGTCAATAATGCGGGCATCACCCGCGACGGACTGCTCATGATCATGAAAGAAGAAGACTGGCAGGCCGTCCTCAATACCAACCTCAATGGGGCGTTCCACTGCACCAAGGCCGTATCGCGGCTGATGATGAAACAGCGCAGTGGTTCGATCATCAACATTACGTCTGTCGTTGGCGAAACGGGCAATGCCGGCCAGGCCAATTACGCCGCTGCCAAAGCCGGCCTCATTGGCTTCACCAAGTCCGTAGCCAAAGAACTGGCTTCGCGCAATATCCGCTGCAATGCCGTAGCACCGGGATGCATCGCCACGGATATGACGGCTGTCCTCGGTGAAGACGCCGTCGATGCCATGGTCAAGACCATTCCCATGGGCCGCGTCGCCCAGCCGGAAGAAGTGGCCAAGGCCGTCTTGTTCCTGGCATCGGACGATGCCAGCTATATTACCGGCCAGACCCTCAACGTAGACGGCGGCATGGTAATGTAATACAAAAAGCATACTCCACTGAAAGGGGGTGAATGGACATGAGCGAACAGGATACTTTTGAAAAAGTTAAGAGCATTGTTGTTGAACAGTTAGGCGTTGACGAAAAAGAAGTCAAAATGGACGCTGCTTACATCGATGATTTAGGCGCTGATTCCTTGGACATTGTTGAACTTATCATGGCTTTCGAAGAAGAATTCAATATCGAAATCCCTGATGATGTGGCTGAAAAAATCAAAACTGTCAAAGATACAGTTGATTACATTGAAAAGGAAAAGAAAGCGTAAGTACGCAATAAGAGCCCGAAGGGGGAGGCATGTTGCATGTCTTCCCCTCCCGGTATCTTGAATGGAGGAAAACAGAGTGAAGCTGCCAGAATTAAGAATAGGTAAGCTCGTAGCAAAGGTGCCAATCATTCAGGGCGGCATGGCCATCCGTTTGTCCACAGCCCGGCTGGCTGCAGCCGTGGCCAATGAAGGCGGTATCGGCCTTATTGCGGCATCTGGCATGCCTTTTGACGAATTGCGACATGAAATTAAGTTAGCCAGAAAATTGTCTCCTCATGGAATCATAGGTATAAACGTAATGGTTGCAGCCCGTGAATTCAAGGGCATCGTGACCACTGCTATTGAAGAAGGAATCGATCTGGTTGTGGCAGGCGCAGGCTTTTCCCGGGACATGTTCGCCTGGGGCAAAGCATCGGGCACGCCTATTGTCCCTATTGTGTCTTCTGCCAAACTAGCTAAAATATCCCAATCCCTGGGTGCTTCGGCCGTCGTCGTCGAAGGAGCTGAAGCAGGCGGGCATTTGGGGACCAACCGTTCGAGCCGCCTCATCGTGCCGGAAGTCCGCGCTGCCGTTGACATCCCTGTTATCGGTGCCGGCGGGGTACTGCATGGTGAAGACATTGCGGAAATGCTCCGCCTCGGCGCCAATGGCGTCCAGATGGGCAGCCGCTTTGCTGCCAGCGTTGAATCGAATGGTTCTGAAGAATTGAAGAAAGTCTATCTCCGGGCCAATAAACCGGAAGACTTCATCCTCATACACAGTCCTGTCGGCCTTCCCGGCCAGGCTATCCGCACGCCTTTCTCCGAACGGATCCTCCTGGGGACGGCACCGAAGCCGGAAACATGTGACCAGTGTCTCAAGAAGTGCAGTCATAAATACTGCATCATCCGGGCATTGACGCGGGCTCAGCAGGGTGATGTCGAAACAGGTCTGGTATTTTCCGGCAGGCGCATGATGGAAATCCACGACATTCTGCCGGTCAAGGATATATTTGCCAACATCAAACGGGAAATGGAAGCCATTCCCGACTGATAGTACGTTACTTTTTATAATGAGGTGAAAACTTTGGAAAAACGCGTAGTAATTACAGGGTTAGGTGTCATTTCTCCTGTTGGCATCGGTAAAGATGCTTTCTGGAATGCCCTGCTCAACGGCGAAAACGGCATCGGCCCCATTACCCACTTTGACGCAACCGAATATGCTGCCCGCATTGCCGGCGAAGTCAAAGATTTTAACCCCGCTGACTACGGCATCGACCGTAAAGAAGCCCGCCATATGGACCCGTCCACGCAGTTCTCCGTAGCTGCTGCCAAACTGGCTCTTGACGATTCCAAAATCAATCTGGATGAAGAAGACCGCGACCGCATCGGCACCATCATCGGTACGGGCATTGGCGGTATGGAAACGCTCCACAACTTGTACAAAGGCTTGTTCGCGAAAGGTCCGTCTCGCGTCAACCCCTTCGTCGTACCGAAGATGATTGCCAACATGGCATCGGGCCAGGTATCCATCTTCTTCGGCCTCCAGGGCCATTGTGCCAGCGTCGTCACGGCTTGTGCCACAGGCACGAACTCCATCGGCGCTGCTTACCGCATGATCCAGCGCGGCGAACTCGACGCCGCTGTTGCCGGTGGTACCGAAGCCGCTGTATCTCCCGGTGCCGTAGCTGGCTTTGCCGCTATGAAAGCTTTGAGCACGCGCAACGATGACCCGGCTCATGCATCGCGCCCCTTCGATAAAGACCGCGATGGTTTCGTCATGGGCGAAGGCGCCGGCGTCGTCTTCCTGGAAGAACTGGAACACGCTAAGAAACGCGGCGCTCACATTTACTGTGAAATCGGCGGTTATGGCAGCAATGCCGACGCTTATCACATCACGGCTCCGGCTCCGGAAGGCATCCAGCAGTCCAAATGCATGGCTCTGGCCGTCAAAGATGCCGGCCTCCAGCCGGAAGACGTCGATTACGTCAATGCTCACGGTACGTCGACGCACCTCAACGACCTCAACGAATCGAAGGCCATTGCCCGCGTCTTCGGCGACCATGCCAAAGACATGCTCATCAGCTCGACGAAATCCATGACCGGCCATCTCCTCGGCGCTGCTGGCGCTGTCGAAGCCATTGCCTGCGCCATGACCATCGAAACGGGCAAGGTCCATCCGACGATCAACCTCGTCGAACCGGAAGATGAATTGAAAGAACTGGGCCTCAATTATGTACCCAATAAAGCCGTAGAAGCTGACGTCAACGTCGCCATTTCCAACTCCTTCGGTTTCGGCGGCCATAATGCAACCCTGCTCTTCAAGAAGTACGCTGAATAATAAAGAAGACTGACCTGATGGATACCGAACGAAAACAACAGTTAGAACAATTCATACAGGTCTTGGGCCTCAAGGAATTCCACAATCTCCTCATTTTGGATCAGGCCCTGACCCATTCATCCTATGCCAATGAAAACAAGGCCAGCCACGGCTATTACAACGAACGCCTGGAATTTTTGGGCGATGCCATCCTGGACCTGGTCGTAGGTGAATATCTATTCCTTCATTATCCCAACATGCCCGAAGGGGAACTGTCCAAGGCCCGGGCCAGTGTCGTCAGCGAAACGCCGCTGGCTTCGGTCTGTGCCAAGTTCCACATGGGGGACTATATCCTCCTGGGCAAGGGGGAACTGGCTACGGGAGGACGCACGCGGCCGAGCATCATGGCCGACGCCTTTGAAGCCGTCGTCGGTGCGATTTATATTGACAGTTCCTATGAAGAAGCCCGTAAATTCATTCTTCACCAGCTCAAGGGCTACCTGGACCTGGTCAAGAGCGGCCATTATGAAAAAGACTATAAGACCCTCTTCCAGGAATACGTCCAGCAAAAGGGCCCGCAGCACATCGAATACGAACTGTGCCGCAGCGAAGGACCGGACCACGACAAGACCTTCTACATGGAAGTCAAAGTCAACGGCAAAGTCCTGGGCGAAGGATCGGGAAAAACAAAAAAAGACGCCGAACAACATGCAGCCCATACAGCGCTCATGGATTTGAAAGGCGAAGGTTTTTGAGCAGTTAGCCGTTAGCCGTTAGTAGTTAGTGTCTGGTTTGGCTAACCCCTAACCCCTAGCCGCTAACACCTTGAAAGGCTTGTCGTCATACGACAAGCCTTTTTTCATTCCACGGGAGGCATCATGCAAACGTCTATCATCCCTATTTTCATTCCCCATATCGGCTGTCCCCACCGCTGTGTCTTCTGTAATCAGTGGCAGATTACGGGACATCAGGGCCTGCCGTCGCCCGATGAGGTGCGTCGTCTCATTGCGTCCTATACGGCGTCGGCCCGGACGCCGCGCTACTGGGAAGCAGCTTTCTACGGCGGCAGTTTCACGGCCATGCCCGGGGAGGTACAGGAAGGCCTTCTGCAGCCGGCTTACGAAGCCTTGGAGGCCGGTACGATTGACGCCATCCGCTGTTCGACCCGGCCGGACTGCATTACGCCGGAGATATTGCAGCGCCTGCAGCAGTACGGCATGACCTGCGTCGAACTGGGCGTCCAGTCCATGGACGATACCGTTCTCGAGCAGGCCCGGCGGGGCCATACGGCAGGGGATGTCGTGGCGGCGACAGCCCTCTTACGGCAGTACGGCTTCACCGTCGGCCATCAGCTCATGCCCGGCCTGCCCGGCGAAGACTGGCCGAGCCTGGTCCGGACGACAGCGGCTATCTGCCGGCTCCAGCCGGACCTGGCCCGTATCTATCCCGTTGCCGTCCTCGCCGGGACGGACCTGGCTGCCAGCTGGCGGGCCGGCCGCTACCAGCCCTTGACCATCCATGAAGGCGTCGTCCGGGCGGCCTACATGAAGCAGCACTTCCTGGAACAGGGCATAAATTGCATCCGGACGGGCCTGCAAGCCACGGAAAACCTGGATGACGACACGCAGGTCCTGGCCGGGGCCTACACGCCGGCTATGGGCGAATTAGTCGATACTCGCCGCTATGGTCGGCAGCTCCTGTCCTTCCTCCGCAGCCTGCCCGATGAACCGGCAATCACCATCGGCTATAACCGGCGCGATACGTCCCGCGTCCGGGGCTATCGCAACGTTACCGTCAAGACGGCCTGCTGGAGCCTGCCTCAGCACCTGACCTGGCATCAGGATGAGGTACCCCTTGGTCATATCCGTGTCTGCCAGGGCCGGACTGTGTATGACCTCGATGTGAATAGCAAAACCGGGCCTACTATGATATAATAAAATAGTACGTATGATTTTCGCATCCAACCTTTGAAGATAAATACAACATTGGAGGAAATAGAATGGCAAGAGTAAAAATCACAGAAACGGTCCTTCGCGACGGCCACCAGTCCATTGCGGCCACGCGTATGCGCCTGCGCCAGATGCTGCCGGTCCTGGAAGCGATGGATGAAGTCGGCTATAATGCCCTGGAATGTTGGGGTGGCGCTACCTTTGATACGTGTATGCGCTTCCTCGACGAAGACCCGTGGGAACGCCTGCGGACCATCAAGAAGCACGTCAAGAAGACGCCCTTGCAGATGTTGTTCCGCGGCCAGAATATCTTAGGCTACCGCCATTATGCCGACGACGTCGTCTACGAATTCGTCAACCGCGCCGTCGATAACGGTATCGACATCATCCGCGTCTTCGACGCCCTCAACGACCCGCGCAACCTGGAATCGTCCATCAAGGCGGCGAAAGACACAAAGTCCGTCCACGTCCAGGGCGCCCTGGTCTATACCATCAGCCCTATCCATACGATGGAATCGTTCACCAAGGTCGCCAAGGAACTGCAGGACATGGGCGTCGACTCCATCTGCATCAAGGATATGTCCGGCCTGCTGTCGCCGTATGACGCATACAACCTGATCCGCATGCTCAAGAAGCACTTGTCCGTGCCTATTGAACTGCACACGCACTGTACGTGCGGCCTCGGTGAAATGACCTATATGAAGGCCGTCGAAGCCGGTGTCGACATCATCGACACGGCCTTGTCGCCATTCGGCGAAATCACCAGCCAGCCGGCGACGGAATCGATGGTCATGGCTCTGCAGCACAGCATCTATGATACGGACATCGACGTCGACCGCCTGTGGCCCATCGTCGACCACTTCAAGCATGTCCGCAAAGAACTGGAAGACGAATTCAAATTGACCATGCCCAGCCAGATCAATCCGGCTGTCCGCAAATATCAGATTCCTGGCGGCATGCTGACCAACCTCTATAACCAGCTAAAAGCCCAGGGCGCCGAAGACCGCTTCGACGAAGTCCTGGCCGAAATGCCCAACGTCCGCCGCGACCTCGGCTATCCGCCGCTGGTTACGCCGACCAGCCAGATCACCGGCTCGGCAGCAGCCCTCAACGTCCTCTATGGCCGCTATAAGATCGTCACCAACGAAGTCCGCGACATCGTCCGCGGGAAATACGGCCGCGTCCCCGGCAAGATCGACGAAAAGTTCCGCAAGATGTGCATCGGCGACGAACCGGTCATCACCCACCGCCCAGCCGACGACTTGGAACCGGAACTGGAAAAATCGAAGAAAGCCCTGGCTGACGAAGGATTCCCCGATGCCAGCCCGGAAGACGTTTTGAGCTATACCCTGTTCCCAGAAGTAGCCCTGCCGTTTTTCCGTAAAAGAGATAACAAATAGACTATTGACAAGTCCTGCCGAATCAGTTAAAATAGAAAAGTCGACGGGACGTGGCGCAGCTTGGTAGCGCGCTTCCTTGGGGTGGAAGAGGTCGCGAGTTCAAATCTCGCCGTTCCGACCAAGACAAAAGAAGGGTTTGTCGTTATGCGACAAACCCTTTTTGTTGTTAGTAGCTAGCAGTTAGTTGTTAGCGGATGGCTTTAAATTTAAGGGCTTTTTCTGCAAACGACAAACTCTGTGCTACAAACTGTAGAGTAAAAGGGACTGCGCATGATGACATAATCTTCGTGCGACAGCCCCTTTTTTGTCATTGTAGGGGCTCGCACGTGGGGAGCCCGTTCCGGAATTTGGATGATTCTTCTGACAGACTAGTTGGGAAAAATCACACATATCCTGAAGCGGGCCGCCCTTTGGGACGGCCACTACGAAATGCTAACCACTAGCCACTAACCACTAACCACTTCTCACGGTTGCTTTTTCGGCCATTTCTGATAGAATGATGATAAATAGTATAGTATATATCCGTTTGTCATCCGCTTATTTTCTGTCAGAGGAGGTTTTCATCATGGGTTACATTTTAAAGAAAGACCAGCAGGACCTGGTCAATTTGGCTAAAGATTTTGCTGAAAAGAAAGTCGCTCCTTTTGTTCATGAATTGGATCAGGCTAAGGAACCGGGCCAGAAGTTACTGGACATCTATCAGGAAGCCGTCGACATGGGCTTCTGCGGCCTGGAAATCCCGGAAGAATACGGCGGCCTGGGCCAGGATTATTATACCGTTGCCGCTGTCTATGAAGAACTGGCAAAAGTCGACGCCGGTGTCGCTACGGCTATTGCCGCTTCCGGCCTGGGCCTGAAACCGGTACTCCAGCACGGCACGGATGCCCAGAAGAAGCTCTATGCCGAATACCTGACCGGTGAAAAGGGCAGCGGTTTCTGCGCTTTCTGCCTGACCGAAGCCAATGCCGGCTCCGATGCGGCAGCCGGGACGACAGTCGCTGTCAAACAGGGCGATGAATACGTATTGAACGGCACGAAATGCTTCATCACCAATGGCGGCGTCGCTTCGGTCTACACGGTCTTTGCCATTACCGACAAGACAAAGGGCGTCAAAGGCATTTCGGCTTTCATCGTCGAACGGGACCGCCCAGGCGTTTCTGTCGGCAAGGAAGAAGATAAGATGGGCATCCGCCTGTCCAACACGACGGAAGTCATTTTCCAGGACGTCCATATCCCGGCTGACCACCTCATCGGTCAGGAAGGGAAGGGCTTCATCTATGCCATGCAGACCCTGGACCTGGCCCGGCCTATGGTCGCATCCCTGGCCGTCGGCATTGCCCAGCGGGCTATTGACGAATCGGTCAAATACGCCAAACAACGCGTCACCTTCGGCAAACCGATTATCAAGCACGAAGTCATCGCCTTTAAACTGGCTGACATGGACATGAAGACCGAAGTCGCCCGTGCGGCAATCATCAACTTCCTCAACACCTACTATGCCGTACCGAAACGGAACTATACCCGCGAAGCTGCCATTGCCAAATGCTTTGCCGGTGACATGGCCGTCCAGGTCGCATTGGAAGCTGTTCAGATCCTTGGCGGCTTCGGTTACAGCCGGGAATATCCGGTAGAAAAACTCGTCCGCGATGCCAAGATCATGCAGATTTACGAAGGCACCAACGAAGTTCAGCGCATGGTCATTGCCGGCTTCGTGGCGAATAAATAACACTCATCAATGAAGGGGGAACCAATTCATGAGGGATTTGAACATTATACGTTCTAAAAAAGGTTTTATCAGTGATATGGACGGTGTTATCTACCAAGGCAGCACCTTGATTCCGGGGGTAAAGGATTTTGTGAACTGGCTCCAGAAAGAAAAGAAGCAGTTTCTGTTCCTTACCAATTCTAGTGAACGGACCCCGCTGGAACTTCGCAAAAAGCTTCAGTCTATGGGACTGGATGTCGAGGAAAGTCATTTTTATACGAGCGCCCTGGCGACGGCTCATTTCCTGAAAACCCAGGCTCCAGGCTGTTCGGCTTACATCATCGGAGCCCATGGCCTGATCAATGCTCTGTATGAAGTTGGTATTCCTTTCAATGATGTCAATCCGGAATACGTAGTCGTCGGCGAAACGACAGGCTATAATTATGAAATGATCATCAAGGCAACCGAGCTGATCAACAAAGGGGCCAAGCTTATTGGCACCAATGGCGATATGACCAGTCCTAGTGACCGGGGCGTTATCCCGGCCTGCCGGGCCTTGATTGCACCGATTGAACTGGCTACGGGGAAGAAAGCTTACTTCATCGGCAAGCCGAATCCATTAATGATGCGCACTGGCTTGAAAAAGCTGGGCGTCCATTCCGAAGAAGCCGTCATGATTGGCGACCGGATGGATACGGACATCATCGGTGGGGTAGAATCAGGTATGGAAACAGTCTTGGTCATGAGCGGTGTCTCTAATCGGGAAAATATCCAGCAGTTCTCTTACCAGCCCCATTATATCCTGGACCGGATCGGTGATTTAGTGCCGAAAAAAGCAAAAGCTTAATTGAAAAAAGACCACGCACGAAGGTTTCTCTGCCATCATGCGTGGTCCCTTTTGTCTTATAGTTTGTAGTACCGGGTTTGTAGTTTGTAGAAGATGGTTTTAAATTTAAAAGCCTTCACTAAAAACTACAAACTGAAAACTTAAAGCTCAAAAAGAGGCTGTCTTAATGCGACAGCCTCTTTTTGGCATACCCGCATATCTGCCAGGCAATATTTCCGATGATAATCCCCAGGACGGCACCGGTCAGGACGTCGCTGGGGAAATGCATGAACAGGTACATACGGGAAAAGGCGACGACACAGGCCAGGCCGTAGGCCGCTATGCCCAGGCGCCGGCAGGACCGGAATAAGACCGTGGCCCCGGCAAAGAAGAAGAACGAATGGCCTGACGGAAAAGAGTAGCTGATCGGGTACTTCAGCGTATCCAGCGTCGGCGCACCGGGGATGACCAGATACGGCCGGATACGCATGACGAAGTGCTTGATGGCCACATCGCCGACGAGGATGGCCAGGATGACGGCGACGATGATGGTAAGCGTGACCCAGCGGCTCCGCCGTTTCCAAAGGCCGGCGGCCGCCAGGATGGCCCAGAGCCAGATTGTATTGATCATCGTCGTGAACCAAGTCATGAACATATCCATGTGCGGCCCGGCCAGGTAGTGCAGCCCAAAGAGAATGTGAATATCCGTCGTCGTAATCCATTCCATAATAAGACTCCTTTCGTAGAAACAAAGGTCAGTATATCATGAATTGTACGATTAGGAAAATATATATATCGTTATCTTCCCATATGGAAAACATATTCTATGAGGTGTTGTAAATACAACAGCCTCCCGTCTTTTTCCATGGTATAGTACAGACATAGAAAGTGATGTCCATCCATAGGAAAGGAGCGTGGAAACTATGAAAGCCTTAGTACTGTATTCCTCCCAGACAGGGAGAGTTAAAAAATTAGCCGAAGCTATCCGTTCGGTCTTGCCTGCCAATACAGATTTCCTGCCCATGGAACAGGCCCCAGAAAACTTTGACGATTACGACATCGTCTTCGCCGGCGTCTGGTTCCTGAACCTGAAATTAGATAGTATCTCCCAAGCCGTCCTGCCGCGGCTCAAAGCCGGAAAAGTCGCCCTCTTTGCCATCATGCACCGCGACCTCTTCTCCGACGACATCTCGAAGAACCTGCGCAGCGCCGTCGAACTCCTGCCAGCCGGTGTCTGGGTCGCAGGGACCCATGTCGACTACGTAGCTGAATCCATGGCCAAGACGCCTTTGGGAGACAATGAATTATTTAACGTAGAATCGGTCAAAGACTTTGCCGAAAATACCTATTACCGTACCCAAACTGATAAGGTTGCCTGATTCGTTTACCAGAATCCCACTCCGGTAAAATAGTCAGATGCAAAGGGACCATCGCATAGCACTTTTGCTACTATGCGTGGTCCCTTTTCCTTAAAGCACGAATAAAAAAAACGACAGTTCCTGTTGCTGGTTACTGTCGTTTTTTTTATTGCTAACCCTAGTGCTAACCTTCTTCAGTTTTTCATCTTCATGGTGCGGCGGAGACTCGTGACTTTAGTCATGAGAGGAGCCGCACCTCCCCTTCTTTCAATAATAAATAATAGACTTTCAGCAAAAAAATTATGATATAATAATTTTAATGAAGTAGTATAGATTTTAGAAAGGCAGGTGAAAAAATGTCTAACCTAACTAAAACAATAAAACTTCGTATACACGTTACTCCCGAACAAGAGACGCTGTTCCGTCAGATGACGGAACAATACCGTCAGGCTTGTAACTTCGTGTCGCAGTACATTTTCGACAACCGATTTAACATGGCCTACCAAAGTCTCAACAGAGAACTGTACAGTGACCTGCGCAGCCAGTTTGGTCTGAAATCGCAGCTGGCCCAGTCTTCTATCAAGACGACGATTGCCAAATATAAAACGGTAAAACAACAGCTCTTCCAAAATCCCTACAGATATAAGGATGAGAATGGCAACTGGCAACGCATCGCCAAGACATGGGAATGGCTTTGGAAGCCGATATTCTTTACTCGTCCGCAAGCTGATTTGGTCCGTAACCGAGATTACAGTTTCGTTGATGATGGTCAAATCCTATCTATCAATACACTCGGAAAAAGAACCAAATGCACTTTTGAGGGCGAACATTTCGCTGAATACCTTGATGGCGCTTATGACCTTGGAACAGCAAAACTGGTCGAACTCAAAGGTTTATGGTATCTCCACATTCCCGTAACCCAAGCTGTCGAAGATTTTCAGAAAGAAAACGTCCGTCATGTTGTCGGTATTGACCGCGGATTACGTTTTCTTACTGTTAGTTACGACGAACAGGGCAAAACTGAATTCGTCTCTGGTAAGAAGATGGCTACTAAACGCCATAAATTTCAGGAAGTCCGCCGCCAGCTCCAGTCTAAGGGTACAAAATCAGCAAAGCGTAGACTCAAAGCCATTTCTGGACGAGAGAACCGTTGGATGTCTGATGTAAACCATCGGATTTCTAAGACACTCGTTGAAAAATACGGCAAAGATACGCTGTTTGTGCTTGAAGATTTGACCGGTGTTAGCTTCGAAGAGTCCCATCTTTCAAAAACGGCTAAACAAAATTACGACCTGCGCAGCTGGGCATTCTATCAGTTGGAACAATTCTTGACTTATAAGGCTCATGAAAATCGTTCTGAAGTTCTGAAGGTATCTGCTAAGTATACCTCTCAACGTTGTCCCAAATGCGGTACTATCCACAAGGAAAACCGTGACCATCACAAACACTTATATCGTTGCCAGTGTGGTTACAGATCTAACGATGACCGTATCGGAGCTATGAATATTCAGCTCCTCGGAACTATGTGGATTTCCGGAGATAACCATCCTCGTTACGAAAGAATAACAACTGCTTCGGAGTAAACTCCTTAGCAAAGCGGGTGTTGTCAGCCACCCGATGATGTAGGCGGATTTAGGAAGACATCTTTTAGATGTCGTTAGTACCTATGCAGTTCCGACTTACAAGCTCCCGACTTTAGTCGGGAGTAGTTGACGTAATAAAAAATAACCACGCGGCTCATGAACCGCGTGGTTATCGTATTTTTTATGGTGGAGATAAGGAGGATCGAACTCCTGACCTCTTGCATGCCATGCAAGCGCTCTCCCAGCTGAGCTATACCCCCATGTGTCTGGTACGGAAAACATTATAGCATGGACTATGGATTATTGTCAAGTTTCAAAGACCTTTTTCTTATTCAAGAAATTCCCATAATATGTTGGCACCGTCCTAGATACTCCATTTTTGCTATACAAAATCGTTCATGCTATAATACTCATAGTTAGAGTAACCCGGATTAACATAAAAATATAGCGTCTCCTTCGTTCCCAGGGAAGAAGGTCCGCCTAGCAGATTGACAATGAATGACAGGAGGTAGACAGATGTCAGGTATTTTCTCCATTTCACGGTTCAGGATGGCAACAGATGGCCCTGGTATATCCACCCTCATTGGTTTTTCCGGCTGTCCCTTAAATTGTCAGTATTGTCCGAATCCTATTTGCCATACTGATCGTAGTCAGTGGCCTGATTATAGTGCTCGTGAACTGATTGATTTTGTCAGACGGGATGAGCTGTATATGCGTATGACAGGTGGGGGCATCGTCTTCGGCGGTGGTGAGCCGCTGGGCCAAGAGTATTTTGTCAAAGAATGTGCTTTGTATAGTCAAAAAACACTGCCAGATATCCCTCTCCGTATCGAGACATCATTGCAGGCATCCATAAAGAACGTACAGGAATTGCTGCCTTATATTTCATTGTGGATCATCGACATCAAAGATTTGAATCCTGATGTTTATTACCGGTATACTCATGGGCAGATGGACCTTATGTGGAACAATCTGATGTATCTTGTACAACATGCTCCCTATGGGCAGGATTCTATATGGGTCCGGGTTCCCCGTATCCCGGGATATAATACAAATCGCGATATCCAGAAAAGCGTCCGCAGGCTCCAACCCTATGTAAAGCATATTGAAGTTTTTTCCTATCGGAAGCCACCAGAAAAGAGGGAGGGGACGACAGAATGAAAGATGCCCATCCATATGAGTTAAAAAACTTTTCCAATATTCAAAATAGTGCTATACAAAACTGGATTCAAAAAGGGTATGCCTATTTTTTAGGCTTAGGGTGTATTCCGGATTTAAAAAGAGCCTGTTTCTATTTTAAGAGAGCCGCTCAAGCAGGAAATCAGCATTGTCATTATCTGGTGAATCAAATAAAACACTATCACTACTATTGGAAACTTGAGTCATGGAATTCATCTTATTACGATTATGATGATGCAGATCCACTTATCCTCGGATTATATCTGGCCCAGGCGGGCTGGATTGAGAAGGGAATCCGGAACTGCCCTGGCAGCATATACTGGTTTAAGAAAGCTTTTAAACGGTCGTATCGGCAAGAGGTACAGCCGTTTGCACGGGAATTTCTGAAACGCTACACTGCCGGCATGGATGCCACTCTTCCTGTCATTCAGTTTATAAAGCAGAAGGCATTAAGTGATGATGTTTACTATTCCTTCGTTTGGGGAGTTTGTCTCGAACGGGGGCTGTCCGTTGAACAAGATGAGCAAGCCGCTTTCCGTTGGTATATGAAGGCTGCTGATGCCGGACAATGTCTGGCATTTGCTGCCCTAAGCCGATGCTATAGCGAAGGGATTGCTGTACCGGTAGATCCCCACATGGCCTCTGTCTATAAAAAGAAATACCACGAAGCAAGTACTGAAACATATGCAACAATGGGCATTATAGATGTATTTGACCCAACGAGTTTCGAAGAAACAATTTACACAAAAAAGAGTATCCAGAAACAGCCAGTACGTTCCGATGGTAAGGATATCTGCCGTACATTACGAGCATTACGGGCTCGATTTGCCGCCGCTAACCACATTCCCTGGAGCGAACCGGATTGCCCTCAGAAAACGCCCTGTTCCGGTACTTGTCCGGCTTGTGAAAAAGCGCTCCGCAAACTAACGAAATTGGCCCAGAAGCAGCCGGATTGTACGTATCCGTTTTTCAATCTTATTTCCCACGAGCCAGATGTGACCGTTAAACCGGTAAAACTAAAATCACTTACCCCAAGTGAGCAGTATGTCGACCTACTTGCAGACTTTTGTGGCTATATCGATTTTACAAGATTGCCTGAACATATCACAAACGTCTTAAAGCAGTATTATATCTATGTAGAGAGTGATTTATACTACTATCTGTCACTGGAAAATGCACCTCTGCTTCCAGGCCTGACGGAAGCGGATTTTGAAACACTAAGAGAGTATGCATCTTCAAGATCCATTCGATTACAAAAAATACATGTATCACAACAGGCAATAAAAAAATTTTTTACTTCTTTACCCCAAAAAATATGCGGATCAAAAATTTCATCTGATGAAATTGTATAAAGAAGAGGAGTGATATTTTATGAGTAATCGGCATCCTAAGGGAAGGCTGGAAGGAAATTGGCATGTTGAATATGAGCCTAATATGTATACTCCAGGACGTAGAAAAGAAACATGTAAATTTTATGATATGGATAAAAAATGTTGCTGTAATATAGTAGCTCCGGATTTTTCTGTCAGATGCAGGCCTGGCCAATGCGGATATTACGAATATGGGAAACCTATTTCTGAAAAGGACTATAAAATACAGAAACAAATGATGATTCAAAAGGAAATGGCGAATATGTCCGTAGGAAGCCATAGCAGTCATAAGAAGAATAAGAAAGGACAGCAGAAGCACCCGTCAGGCATTAAGAAACATTGGGGAGCTTGTAAGGCCGTGGTTATTTTAGAAATTCACAATAACGGTGAGAATATTCAAAAAACTTTTTATTTAGAAAAGCCAGGAACAAGAACGCCTACGACATTTGCAAATGTTTGCAGTCAGGCCCATGCGAACGATATCGTATGGTTTAACCTGATTCTGCAAGAAGTCTCCCGCCTCTTTAGGCGGTGAGATGAATTGCAGGTTTTTCTGAGGGTTCGATGCCCTCAGAAAGACAATTGCTTCA
>NZ_JBBMEU010000010.1:0-44245 GCF_040096415.1 Megasphaera intestinihominis | reverse complement strand
GCTATCCTGATTTCAGGAGGAAACTTAAACAGCAACCTTCTCAAGAATCTCCCGCTTCTATAAGCGGGAGAGGTTCAGCTACCGTCTCATCGATACGGCCCACATGTACGATAACGAAGCCATCGTCGGCCAGGCTGTGGCCGAAAGCGGCCTTCGCCGGGAGGATGTCTTCATTACGACGAAACTGTGCCAGACCCGGGCCGGTTATGAGCTGGCCTGGCAGGGCATCGAAGAATCGCTGGCCCGGTTGCAGACCGACTATATCGACTTGCTGCTCATCCATGAGCCTTACGACGAGGCTTTGGATATGTATCGGGCCTTGACCGAAGCTTACCGCCAGGGCGTGATCCGGGCCATTGGCATTTCTAATTTCAATGCCCGGGAATATCTTGATTTTATCGGAAGCTGTGATGTTATCCCCATGGTCAACCAAGTCGAGTGACACATCTATTACAGACGAAAAGAGCTCCAGCAGGCACTTGTGACACAGGGGACACAAATACAGGCATGGATCCCTTTTACAGAAGGGAAAAAGCCCATTTCATGATGATGCCTCCTCTGTGTTTTCTTTTATTATATCATGAAACGGGAAGAAACGATATTGACAAAGAACGAATTGCCTGTTATAATTAGCCTACAATCGAATCGCGAAGGGGAGTAACCTCTCGTCAGTTGTCATCAACATCGTGCCGTCATTGACCGGCTGGTGGCAGCGTTGCTATCGCAATGGGTGAGACTTTCGCATGATACCAGTTTTGCTGATACCATGCGGAAGTCTCTTTTGTTTTTCAGAGAAAGAGGTATATTATGGAAATCTTATCGATGCAATTTTTCATGGCTTTAGGCTCTATCATTTTACTGGATATCCTCCTCGGCGGCGATAATGCCGTCGTCATCGCCATGGCGGCCAATAAACTGCCGGCCAATCTGCGCCGCAAAGCCATCCTCATCGGGACCGGCGGCGCTGTCGTCATCCGTCTGGTCATGACCCTCATCGCCGTCTGGCTGTTGACGATTCCCTTTTTACAGGCCTTAGGCGGCCTCATCCTGCTGCCCATTGCTGTGAAATTGCTCATTCCGGAAGAACACGATGAGAACGTGACGGCTTCGGACAGCCTCATGGGAGCCATCAAGACCATCATCATCGCCGACGCAGCCATGGGCGTCGACAACGTCCTGGCCATCGCCGGGGCTTCGCACGGCAGCTTCCTCCTCGTCGCCTGCGGCTTCCTCATCAGCATCCCCATCATCGTCGGCGGCAGTACGGTCATCGGCAAGCTCATGGACCGCTTCCCGGTCATCCTCTATGCCGGCGCCGGGTTGCTGGGCTGGACAGCCGGTTCCATGATCGGCCACGATAAAATCTTGGGGACCCTGATGCAGCAAATGGCCGGTGCCTGGGCACCCATGACCCTTCAGGCCGTACTAGCTGCCGGTGTCATCGCCATCGGCCTGTGGATGAGCCGGAAACGAGCTGTACAGTAATAAAAAGGCACTGTCGCATGAAGACAGTGCTTTTTTAGCAGTCAGCGGTTAGCAGTTAGCGAATGGTTTTAAATTTAAAAGGTTTCTCTGTAAACTACAAACTCTGTGCTTCAAACTATAAAGTAAAAGTGACTACGCATGATGACATATGCTACAATGTAAATTGGCTGGCAGGGCTTTGCCTGCTGGCTAATTTATGTTGAAGGGGATAAGCATATGAGACAACGATTATTTCGTATCATTTTAAGCCTGGCCTTTTCCATGATGACTGTGGTGACAGGGATGGCCAGTGAACCGGGACAGGGAACGGAGACAGACAAAAAGGTGCTGACTGTAGGATTGTTCCGCTATGTTCCTGATATTAAGGCCTTTGAAACGGCTTTGACTGCGCAATGGAAGAATATCGAACCCGATGTGACATTGCGTTTCGTCGATTGGGATTGCTATTTTGAAGAACCGAAAAGTGATGTTTTTGTCTTCGATGGCCTTTATGCGCCGCAATATATAGAAAAAGGGTTGCTTTATCCCTTAGGAGAAACCATTCCAGCCCGCTCTGCCTATCCAGACTGGACGTTAGAACAGGGGTACTCTCGGGGAACGTATTACGGCATCCCGCAGATGGTCTGCATGGATACGCTGTTTTACCACAAAGAGGATCATGCCGTATCCCGTGTCCAGACGATGCAACAGCTTTATGAAGCCATCGGTCCACGGAAGACCCAGGCATTGCTTCCCGGACGAGACGAAGGTGTCATCGCTGATTTCAGCTTAAATAATGAAATGAAGTACTATAATATTCTTCAGGACCATACAGGAAAGGTCGTTCCCGTGCAGGCCATGGGAGACGTTCAAGCAGATGCCATGCAGTATTTGAAGGAATTGTACGCGATGACGGGCACTGCGACGGGCCGTTATGACGATGGCAATGAATTTACGCGGGCTGAATGGTTTGCCCAGGGCCATGGCCGGGCGTTGTATGCCTATCCGGAAGCGATGAGTGCCATTGTCCGCTTCGGGCAGGGTAATTATACAGAAGTGAAGGCCATTTCCAGCTGTGAACATCCCGATGTAGCGACGGCCTATGTTGATTACGTCAGCATCTCTTCCCAGATTCCAGTGAATAAGGTGGAATCGGCTAAAAAATTAGTGGCCTTATTGACTTCTAAGCCTTTCATGATGGCCGCCCTGAAACCGGCTTCGAAAGAAGGCGTACCGCAGTATCTCTTAGCGGCTCGTCGGGACGTCATGCAGGAATTGGCTGCGTCGGACCCGAATTATCAGAAGTTGTACCGGCATTTATATCGTGCTAAATCGTGGCATGTCATGACGGGAACAAAAGATTTTGCTGCATGGGAAGCTAAAGTCGGGCCCGTTATCGAAAAAGAGTTGAAAAATCAGTAAAGTTTGGTAATCAAGGTATGGCTCATACCGATGCAGAAATCCTGCATATCATGGAGAATCCGTCTCAGATTTGAAAGAACTGCACGAAGGTATAGCCTAAATGGAGGCCGTACAGCATGAGGACGGTGCCGCAGAGGACGTTGATGGTGCGCAGGATGCGGGGTGTCATGGCGTGGCGGAAGGCGGCGACGCAGCCCGTGAGCGAGAGGAACCACAGGCCCGATGCCAGGAGGACACCGGTCAGGAAGGTCGTGGCTTCGGCGGCAGGCAGGGTGATGCGGAAGGCGCCGAGGAGCATCGTGCCGTCTAAAATGGCCTGAGGTTTCATCCAGGTGACGATACAGGCTTTGGAAACGGTCTGGCCCAGAGAGGCCGGCTGACCTTTAAGGGTCAGCGCATCCGGTACCTGGCGAATCATGCCATAGGCCATGTAGAGGATGAGCAGCGTACCTGCGCCCAGAATGACCGCTTTGAGCCAGGGAAGATGATCCAGCAGGCTGCCGATGCCGTAAAAACAGCTCAGCGACAGACTGATGTCGAAGAACAAGACGATGAGCGCTGTCACGACGGTGCGGCGCAGGGAATGGGATAACGCTGAATGGATGACGAAGAGATTCTGCATGCCAATGGGAGCGACGTAAGCCAGTCCCATGGTCAGGCCTTGGAAAAAGAACATAAAAAAGCCTCCTTCTTTTCCAACCAAAGAAAGTTGGTTCGTATGGTATAATCACAGTATAACAGAGCTATGCCGGATTCCAGCCAGCCAAAGCGATGTGAATTATACCAACCAAAAAGGAGACGATGTGATGAAGCGGCATATTCCCGTGCAAATCGAATGGCATCCCGACCCGGCGCAGGCCGTGCCCGTATACCGGCAAATCCTCGAATGGATGTATGGAAAAATGGAAAGCGGTGAATGGCCGGCCGGGACGCGCCTGCCGTCTCAGCGCGAGATGGCCCGGCATTTCCAGGTGAACTGGAGTACTCTGAACCAGGCTCTGAAGCCGCTATTGGAAGCGGGCGTACTCCAGGGCCGGGGCAGCCAGGGGACGGTCGTAGCCAGTACGGCCTGGTCCCTGCGCCTGCCGGTTCAGCCGGATTGGAACCGTTACATGACGGCTGGCTATTTCCGGGCCAATCAGGAAGTCGTCCAGGCCATCAATACCCTGGAGTTCGATGACCGCCTGGTCCGTCTCGGTACGGGCGAACTGGACCCCAGGCTGTTCCCGCAGGATGCCTTCCGCCAGACTTTGCGGGATGTGGCCGATGCCATTACCTCCCTGGGCTATGTCGAGCCGTTGGGGATGCCCGCCCTGCGTCAGGCTCTGGCTGGGTATGCCAGAAAGCGGAATTCAATCGTGGCGCCGTCGTCCATCCTGATTACGTCTGGCGCCCTACAGGGGCTCCAGCTCATATCGGCAGGGCTTCTCCGCGGCGGGGCGACGGTTTACGTCGAAGACCCGACGTATGTCAAATCGCTCCAGGTCTTCCAGTCTGCCCATCTTCGCCTCTGCGGCCTGCCCATGGACGACCAGGGCCTGTCGCTGGAAGCCCTGGAAAAGCACTTGCGCCAGTCTTCAGATAGGGGCAACAGCGTCCTCTATACCATCCCGACGAACCACAATCCGACAGGCCGGACCCTAAGCCGCCGACGCCGCATCCAGCTCCTGGAATTATGCAGCCGCTATGACCTGCCCATCATTGAAGACGGGGCATATGAAGAACTGACCTTTGACGGAACGCCGCCGCCATCTCTGAAAAGCCTGGACCCTGGCGGCCGGGTCCTCTATTTGGGGAGTGTTTCCAAATCTTTGGCGCCCGGGCTGCGCATCGGCTGGATGATAGCGCCGGAACCGGTCGTACAGCGTTTGGGCGACGTCAAGATGCAGATCGACTATGGCGCCAGCTCCCTGTCCCAGCAAGTCTTGGCCCGGTTCTTGACCAGCGGCCGTTATGAACAGTATCTGGATGGGCTGCGCTGTGAATTGCAGCGGCGCTGCCAGGCAGCCTGTCAGTCCTTGTCCGAAGTCTTTGCGGACATGGCAGACTGGCAGGTGCCGCAGGGCGGTTTTTATATTTGGCTTACCTTCCGCAGCAGACTTCCCATGGAACTGCTCTTCCGCAAAGCCGTATCGGCTGGCGTCCTCATCAATCCCGGCGATATCTATTCCAGCCGCCACACCCAGTCTCTGCGCCTGTCCTATGCCCATACGACGCCGGAAGAATTCCGCCAGGCTGTCAGTCAGCTGGCTGTGGTTGTCCGTTCGCTGGAAGGATGAAAGATACCGTGAAGCCTTCAGCCTTGCAGTTTCAGCAAAAAATTCGTATACTGGATTAGTGGCTAGTGGCTAGTGGCTAGTGGCTAACTAATCGATAAAAAAGGGGGATTATATATATGAAATTATTGGAACATGCCGTCATCGCCGGGATGCCCGTGCGCAATCGCATCCTCCGCAGTGCGACGTGGGAAGCCTTGGCCGATGCCAAGGGTTATATGTCGGAAAAACAGTACCGCATCTACGACCAGCTGGCCAAGAACGAAGTGGGCCTGATCTGTACGGGCTATGCCCGCGTCGATGGGGAAGACCGGCCCAACGCCGGCATGATGGGCATTTATGACGATGCCTTTATCCCGCAGTATCAGGAGTTAACCCGGCGCGTCCATGCCTATGGGGCGAAGATCATGATGCAGATCGCCTATGGCGGGACCAAGACGACCTTTGAGCGGGAAGGGCGGACTATCTTTTCGCCGTCAGCCGTGCCGGAACGAAAGACCGGGACTGTCGGTGTCGCCATGAGTCCGGCCGATATCCAGCACCTCATCGGCGAATATGCCCAGGCGGCCAAGCGCGTCCGCGACAGCGGATTCGATGCTGTCGAAATCCACGGCGGCCATTCGTACCTGCTCAATCAGTTCCTCAGTCCCTATTACAACCGGCGCTGCGATGCCTATGGCGGTTCGCCGGCCAATCGCTACCGTATCGTCGGCGATATCATCGCGGCTATCCGTCAGGCAGCGGGCCCGCATTTCCCCATCTGGATCAAGATTACCTGTTCCGATTTCTTTGAAGGCGGCCTGACCTTTGAAGATTCGCTGGATATCTGCCGGCGCCTGCAGCAGTCTGGTATCGACGCCATCGAAGTGAGCGGCAATATCCACGGCAAGGCCCAGCAGGAAATCGGCCTGGAATGGGATGGCCACGTCATCCGCGACGGCGGATATTTCCTCGATTATGCCAAAGACATAGCCGACGCCGTACGCGTCCCTGTCTATGTAACGGGCGGCTTCAAGGACCCGCGGCAGATGGAAACGGCCTTGAAGACATCGAAACTGGCCGGTATCGGCCTGAGCCGGCCCTTATTATCGGAACCGGGTTTGGTCCGCCGCTGGAACCAGGGCGATTTGCGGCCGGCCCGCTGTGTCCACTGCTCGAAATGCCGGACGCCGGAAGGCAACTACTGTACGGTCTTTGCCGCCATCGATGCCAAGAAAGGGGCGAAATAAATGAAATTCTTCATTGCTTCAGATATCCACGGCTCGGCTTATTACTGCCGCCGTATGCTCGACGCCTGGAAGCGGGAAGGGGCTGACCGCCTGGTCCTGCTCGGCGATATCCTCTATCACGGACCGCGCAACGACCTGCCCAAGGACTATGCGCCGAAGGAAGTCTTTGCCATGCTCAACGCAGTCAAAGAGGCCATCCTCTGTGTCCGCGGGAACTGTGATGCCGACGTGGACCAGATGGTCCTGGAATTTCCCATCATGGCCACCTATGCCATCCTGACCCAGGGCAGCCGCCTCGTCTATGCGACTCATGGCGACCGCTACAATCTGGCATCCCTGCCGCCCATGCAGCCTGGCGACATCCTGCTCCACGGCCATACGCACGTCCCGGTCTGGCAGCCCTTCGGCCAGGATAACTATTACTTGAATCCCGGCTCGACGTCGCTTCCTAAGGAAAACAGCCCGCACAGCTATCTCCTCTGGGACGGGGACACCTTCACCTGGAAGGACATGGACGGCCAGGTCTTTCACCAGCTCGTCTTATAGAGAGTGGGAAGGACAGGCTTTTGTCTGCTTCATAACGGCGGAATAAGGCAGCCGTCTGCGTCTCTGAGGATACGGGAAAAGCGACGGTGCCAAAGCGGCGGACCGGCATGAGTCCCATGAGGGAGTTCGTCAGGAAACACTCGTCGAAAGTCCGGATATCTTCCGGATACAAGGGCTTTTCGATGACATCATAACATTGACAGAGATAAGACCGGATGATGCCTGGCAATAATCCGGCTTCGACGGGCGGCGTATAGAGCCGCCCGTTTTTGATGAAAAAGAGATTGCTGACAGCGCCTTCTGTCAATTGGCCCTGCATATTGCAGAAAATCGGTTCGTCAATACCTTCGGCCCGGGCCTGCCGTTTGGCTAAGATCGAGTCGCCATAATTAAAGGTCTTATGCCGTACCAGTGGGGACGTTTCATTGTGGCGAATGGACGACAGGGCGATGACATAACCTGGACGGTCGGCCATAGATGCATAAGGATTGGCACGGGATGTAAAATTTATATTTTTATCGGAAGCGAGTATTTTTAACACCCAATCCTCCCCATCCATACCATACACATACTCCCATAAATAATTTTCCCAATCAAAAGGAAGGTCAATCCCTAAATATTCCAACGTATGTCGTAAACGCCTTTCATGAGCCTCCAGCCAGACTGGCCGACCCTGATAGACGGGAATGGTTTCAAAAGCTCCCAATCCGAATTGGGAGCCATCATCTAAGATAAGATTCATAATCAAAAACATCTCCTTTCAATGCGCTGAGCAAGGCTTTGGCTTTTTGCCAGATTTCTTCGTATTCGAAATGTACGTCCGATTCGGCCGTAATACCACCGCCTACGCCTATGGTATATCGGTCATCGTAGTGGACGGCCGTCCGTATGACAATGTTTAAGTCACAGTTCCCATCTAAAGACAGGTAGCCAATCGTTCCGGTATAAAGCTGGCGCCAGCTGAATTCTAATTCGTCGATGATTTCCATAGCCCGCCGCTTCGGTGCACCCGTAATGGAGCCGCCTGGAAAGAGGGCCATCAAGGCATCAATGGCTGTCTGCCCAGGCCGCAGGGTCCCTGTTACATCGGCGACTAAATGGAAAACCGTGGCATATGGCTCGATGGCAAACAGCGTCGGAACCGAAACGCTGCCAGGCTGGCTGATTTTGTGCAGGTCATTGCGCTCCAAATCGACGATCATCAGTAATTCACTCTGGTCTTTTTGCGATTGAGCCAGTTCCTGTCGCAGCTTTTCATCTTCAGCAGGCGTCTTGCCGCGGCGCCGTGTGCCCTTGATGGGACGCGTTTCAATCTGGTCATGGCGCAGGCACAGCAGCCGTTCCATGGAAGCACTGATGATTTGATAAGAGCCATATTGTAAATAAGCCCCGAAAGGGGACGGATTGTCCCGGCGCAGACGGGAAAAGAAGGTGTACGGCGGGCAGTGGCTCTGGACGGTTAAGGTGCTGGTGAAATTCGTCACATAGACATCGCCGGCAAAGAGATAATCTCGGAGTTTTTGTAAAGCCTTTCCATAGGTTTCCGGCGTGCTGTCGGCTTGGACGGTTAAGGCATATTGGCTATTTTCGTCAGTATGCGGGAGCGTTTTTTCCTGAAGGCGAGTCCGGATTTTCTCTTCCATCTGTGCTAGCAGGGCTTCGGCCGGCATCGTCTGGCCATTGGCAGCAAACCATACGGCGTGGCTTTGCCGGTGTTCGATGATGAAGAAATCGTAAAAGACCCACTTCATATCAGGCAGGGGAAAGGCAGGGGCGTGGCGGGATTTCATCCCATGGAGTGCCAGGCCGTAGTCATAGCTGACATAGCCGATGGCCCCAGCTGTCAAGGGCAGGGCGGTCTGATTGGCCTGGTAATGCTTTTTCAAATAGGCTTTGAGATACGTTTCAGCCCAGGCGAAATAATCAGTCCCTGCGGGTTCAAAGCGGCAATCTCATTCCGCCCAATCTGGTCGCAGCGGCAGACCTGTACGTCGCATCCCGTTTCCGCCACTAAATCGGCCAAATTATACGTAAAAGAATCGTAATTATCGATAAGCAAATACATAAGCCCTCCTTTATCATACAAAAAAGGATAACGACGGCAGCCCGAAAACTGCACAGTCGTTATCCTTATCGGTCCGTAAACTGTGGACTGAATCAGTATAGCACATTTTTTTAAAAAAGAAACTACGCGCCGCTATCGTGCAGGTTGCGCCTGTATTCTTCGATAAACAGGCGACGCTGCAGAAAGTCGTCCATCAAATCGAGGAGGCCGGCCGGAATGGGGCACAGCTCATCGTCTTTCCCGAATCGCTGGTTCCATGCTATCCCTATGGCCTGACCTTCGGCTTTACCGTCGGCAGCCGTTCCGAAGCCGAACGGGCCGACTGGAAGCGCTATTATGACCAGGCCGTCGTCGTCCGTCAGGATTTGCAGGACGTAGCCGCTGCGGCCAAAGCCGCCGGGGCTTATGTCAGCCTGGGTATTACCGAACGGGATGAAACGACGTATTCCCTGTATTGCAGCAATGTCATCTTGGCACCGGACGGCACGCTGGCGGCTCATCATCGGAAAATCAAACCGACTGGGGCAGAACGCTATATCTGGGCTGATTCTCATGACCCGTCGACGTATTTCCCCATGGTCCAGACGTCGTGGGGGCCCATGGGCTCGCTCATCTGCTGGGAAAATTATATGCCCCTGGCCCGGACGGCGCTCTACCAGAAAGGCGTCAGCCTCTATTTGGCACCGAATACCAATGACAACCCGGAATGGCAGGATACGGTCAAGCACATCGCCATCGAAGGGCGCTGCTACGTCTTCAACGTCGACCAGTATTTCACTAAGGACATGTACCCGGCCGACCTGGTCGAAAGCGGGGCCGTCGCCAAACTGAACGACACGGCCTGCCGCGGCGGCAGCTGCATCATCGGATCCGTGCGGTCACTACGTCACCGAGCCCGTCTGGGACCGGGAAGCCATCATCTACGCCGACCTGGACATGGACCAAGTCGTCCTGCGCCACATGGAATTCGACGCCGCCGGCCACTACACCCGCCCAGACATCCTGGAACTCATCGTACATGAGTAGGGATGGCGTCGCGTGAAGGTTTCTACCATCCGCTAACCACTAGCTACTAACCACTTAAAAAAGCTTGCCGCACATGCGACAAGCTTTTTTTTCACCGCCTCAACATGCGGTGTTTGAATTTGATTCGTTTCAGGCCTGTGGCTTTCCAGAAGCTGCGGGCCATTTTTTCGGAAATGATGTAGAACGCCAGGATGAGGAGCAGGCCGCAGAGGGTGGCAAAGGTCATGCCGCCGACGACGGCGACGCCCATGCCGCAGCGGGCTCCGGCGCCGGCACCGCTGGCAAAGGCCAGAGGCAGGCAGCCGATGATGGCCGTAAAGGCCGTCATGAGGATTGGCCGCAGGCGAAGCTTGGAGGCGATGACGACAGCTTCCATCGGGTCGATACCCTTGTCGACACGCTCTTTGGCGAATTCGACGATGAGGATGGCGTTCTTGGCCGCCAGGCCGATGATCATGATGACGCCAATCTGCATGTAGACGCTGTTCAAGAAGCCGCTGGCATTGGCGTTGAACAAGGTCGCCAGCTGGCGGATGATGTATTCCGAGCCGACAGCCCCGAAAATCCCCGTCGGTACGGTGAACAGGACGGCGAACGGCATGGACCAGCTTTCATAGAGGGCAGCCAGGCAGAGGAAGGCGAAGACCAGGGCCATGAGCAGGATTTTCGTCGTCGAACTGGACGACGTGCTTTCTTCGCGGCTCTGGCCGGACCATTCGATGGTCATCCCCGTCGGAATGACGCTCTTGGCCGCTTCTTCGGCCGCTGCCATGGCTTCACCGGAACTGTAGCCGCTGGCGGCGCTGCCCTGGATGGTGACGCTGCGGACGCCGTTGAAACGGGTGATCGACGACGGGCCGGTGGTCATGGAGCTGGTCAGCAGCGTATCGAGGGGAACCATTTTCCCAGACGACGACTTGACGGAAATGAATTTCAGACTGTCTGCCTGAGAGCGATACGACGTGTCGGCCTGGACGATGACCTTGTACGACCGGCCGAACTGGGTGAAGTCATTGACCGACGAACCGCCGAAATTGGTCTGGAGCGCCGTGAAGACGTCGGACAATTCGATGCCCAGATTCTTGATTTTTTCACGGTCTACCGTATAGGCCACGCTCGGTGTATTGGTGGCATAGCTCGTGCGGACACCGGATAATTCCGGCCGCTGCGAGCAGGCGGCGACGACCTGGTTGGCCGCATTGCCCAGTTCCGTATCGGACAGGCCCGTATTATCCATGAGCTGCATGGTCCAGCCGCCTTCCTGGCCCATGCCGGGGAGGGATGCCAGATTGAAAGCCGCTACGCGGGCTTCGGGATGGTTGGGAACGACAGTCTTATTGAACTTGGCGATAATCGATTCTCCCTTCGGGCATGGTGATACTGGCCATAAACACGCCCTGGTCTTCGTCGGGGACGAACGTCGACGGCAGAACTTTGTAGCAGATGCCCATAAGGCCCGTGACCAGGATGAGGAAGACAGCGGCATATTTCAGATGACGGATCATCCAGCCGACTTTCCCCGTGTAGCGGTCCTTGAAATGATCGAAAACCCGGTTGAACCCGCGGAAGAAGGCACCCAGCGGCCCGGCCTGGATGGCCTTATCATCGGGCTTCAGGAGAACACCGCATAAGGCCGGCGTCAAGGTCAGGGCGACGAAAGCCGAGATGACGACGGAAATGGTGATGGTCACAGCGAACTGCTTGTAGAGGACGCCCGTGACGCCGCCGATGAAGGCGACAGGGATGAAAATCGAGGCCAAGACAGCAGTCGTGGCGATAATCGGCCCTTGGACTTCTTTCATGGCCGCTTCCGTCGCGTCCTTGGCCGACAGTTTATCCTTGGACATATGCTCTTCGACGTTTTCGATGACGACGATGGCGTCGTCGACGACCAGGCCGATGGCCAGGACCATGGCGAAAAGGGTCAGGGTGTTGATGGTGAAATCGAGGACCTTAAAGGACGCAAAGGTCCCGACGATAGAAACCGGCACGGCCAGGACCGGGATGAGCGTCGTCCGCCATTTCTGCAGGAAGACGAAGACGACGAGGATGACCAGGAGCAGCGATTCGACAAAGGTATCTTTGACTTCGTTGATGGATGCGTTGATGAAATTCGTGTTATCCATGACAATGGTATAATCCAGGTCCGGCGGGAAGGTTTCCTTGGCCTGTTCCAGGACCTTCTTGACTTCCGTAATCGTGTCCAGGGCGTTGGCGTCGCTGGAAAGCTGGATGCCGAAGCCAATCCCTGTCTTGCCGTTGAGTCTTGCCGTTGATTTTGGAGTTGCTGCTTTCGTTCTGCGTCCCCGTCTGGATATTGGCCACATCTTTGAGGTAGACGAACTGGCCATTCGAGGTAGACTTCAAGATGATATTGCCGAATTGTTCCGGCGTCGACAGCTGGCCTTCGACTTTGGCGCTGTACTGTTTTTCCTGTGTCGCCGGTGCCGGCAGGCTGCCAATGGTCCCGGCCGGAGCCGACATATTCTGTTCCTTGATGGCCGCAATGACGTCCGATACGGTCAGGCCGCGTTCGGCCAGTTTTTCCGGATTGAGCCAGACGCGCATGGCATAGCTGGAACCGAAGGTATTGACACTGCCGACGCCGTCGATGCGCTGGATTTTGTCAAGCAGGTAAATATCGGCATAATTCTTGAGGAACGCCTGGTTATACGTCCCGTTCGGCGAATAGATGTTAGCCATGAGGACCATGTCGCCAGAGGCTCTGCGGACGGTCAGGCCCTGGGTCTGTACGTCGCTGGGCAGGCTGTTCTTGGCCAGATTGGCGTCGTTCTGGACGTTGATGGCATCTGTATTGCCGTCACTGTCCAGGCTGAAGACGACGGACAGGCTGTACGAACCGTCGTTGCTCGACGTCGAGGACATATAGGACATATCATCGACGCCTTTGAGCTGGTCTTCGATGACCTGGGCGACGGTCTGATTGACGATGGTCGCATTGGCACCGGTGTAGGTCGTACTCAGATTGACCGTCGGCGGCGAAATCTGCGGATACTGGGCAATAGGCAGGGACAGGAGGGACAGGCCCCCCAGGATGACGATGATGATGGAAATGACGATGGCGAAAATAGGCCGTCGGATGAAGAAACTAGACATGACGCGCCTCCTTATTTAGCCGTAAGCGATACGGAAGAAGTCGAAGCCGACGAATCGGATGCCGTCAGGGACAGGCCCAATTCATCAGCCGTGGTCATGGTGACGTCCAGGTCCTGACCTTCCTTCAGATTACTCAGGCCTTCGACGACGACGATATCGTCCTTATCGAGGCCGCTCTTGACGATATAGTAGCTGCCGACCTGGTCGCCTAAGGTGACGACGCGGGCGACGGACTTATTATCGCTCCCGACGACGATGACGAAGGACTGGTCCAGGACCTGCTGGACCGCACGCTGAGGCACGAGGATGGCATCCTTCAAGGGGTGGCCTTCCATGGTAACACGGGCGAACATCCCCGGCAGGAGGACGCCATCGGCATTATTGAAGAGAGCCTTGACCGTAATCGTACCGGTACTGTCCGACACTTCCCGGTCGAACTGGTACGATGTCGACGTTTCATCGTATTTCTTACCGTTGCTCAAAGTCAGGGATGCCGTCGGCGGCGTAGGGTCTTCCGGCTCATTGTCATTGGCCATGCGGAAGTTCAAGAATTCATTTTCACTGATCGAGAACTAGACGTAAATAGGATTGATCGAACCTACCGATACCAGGGCCGTGTTGCCTGGCGTGACATAAGTCCCGCTGGGTACGTCGTCCACAGAGAGCTTGCCGGAAATAGGCGCCCTGATGATGGTGTCGTCTAAGTTTTCCTGGGCCTTCTGCAAGAGGGTATTGGCATCGTCGTAACTCGACTGATTGCTGTCCACCGTGGCCTGCTGGTTGGTCAGGGTCTGTTCGGCTACGGCGCCGGAAGCTGCCAGCTGCTGATAACGGTTCAAGTCGACGAGGGAGTTGTTGGCGTCGTCCGGGCCTTGTCGACATTCGATTTGGCTGAGAGGACTTCCGATTCATATTGGCGGTCATCGATTTTATACAAGGGCTGGCCCTTTTCAACAGGATCGCCAGCCGTGAAGTATTTCTCTACGATTTCTCCGGAAACGCGGGGCTTGATGGTGACGGCGTTGGTCGATTTGATCTGACCCGAATAGTCGTGGCTCACAGCCGTATCCTGCTGGAGGACTTTCATGGCCTTGACCGACACAGCGGCACTCTTAGTCGGTGTCGTGCTGCCGCAGCCTGCCGTCAGCAGGGACAGGGCCAGCAGTCCGGCCATCACCGTAGTGAGAAGTGTTCCTTTTCCATAACGTAGCATATGCATGATTCCTTTCTCTACAACATGTTTTAAACTATATTATAAGTGTATCATGGAAAAAAAAGGCAACATGCCTAAATGTTAAAAATTAGGTGTCGCCTTCTTTTCGATAAGCTGCGAAATATGTACTTTTTATGGTAATTATATGTAGTTAGAAGCTGTCATGCAATTTTATTGCCATTGGCTACAAGTTTGAAGCGCAGGCCCAGAACTTCGGCTGCCCGCTTGCACATGAGCATACGCTGGGAAAAGATTTCAAAATAATCAATCATGGAGCAAATCGATTCATCGAGCTCGATGTTCAAGGTAATGACTTTCTTGTGCGTGTCGACGTGGAGCTTCGACGACAGGGCAGCATAATTGACGCGGTCGTGTTTGTCGAAGGTTTCCGGTACGGTGTTGCGGACGCGGTCCCGGCGGACATCGCTCTTGTCGGCCAGGATAAGGGCGGCAGACAGGGGGTCAAAGGCGATGCCGCTCCGTTCATCGTGCTGGCCAATGGCCGAGATGATGGCAGCAATATCTTCTGGTGGTGCGCCCCAGTCGCGCAGGAAATGGAACGCCATGAGGGCCCCCGTATGGGCATGGTCTACGCGGTTGATGCTGTTCCCCAAATCGTGCATATAACCGGCAATGCGCACAAGTTCCACCATGTGGGCGTCATAGCCGAGCTTCTTCAGGATTTTGCCGGCCGTGACGGCCACTTTAGCCGTATGCTTTTGCGAATGGTCCGTATACCCCAGAGCATCGAGGACCCGGTTTCCCTGTTCTAAATAAACATTCAGCTCTTTGGCATGGGCAATATTTTCATAAGTCAGTTTCTTCATGATATCATTCCTTTTCTGTGCTAGTCTTTTCAGTATAACAAAGGAATGTATAAACAGCGTAAATATTCCATAAAAATTGTGCTTTGCTTCTACCGAATCCAACAATTTGCTAATTCTCTATTTTTATTGTACCATATCGGCCCAATAAAGCAAATAGAAACTATGTTCGCTAAAGGGATAATCGTTTCGTCGAACATAGTTTCTTTATTTGCAAAAAAATCCGCCTAATTTTCATAAATGGCCTTATGAGACGTTTTTTATCATCTTGTGAGTAATCACATGGGAAACTTGTTTTATTTTCCTTAAATTGGCAAATTCAACAGGAACGTTTGTTGCATCTTGTCTTTTCTCATAGTACAATAGTAAACAAAGGAGGTGCCGCATATGTATTTACGAAAACGAGGCAAGAAATGGTATTATACGATTGAAGTCCCGACGGAAGATGGTCAGGGAAGGCAGCGTGTGGAACGCGTCGGCGGTACTTCGTATGCCCAGGCGGCGAAAGCCTATCGCCAGGCCATGAAAGCCCTGGATGAAGACGGGGAGCTGCCGGAAAAGCCGGAAGTCAAGGTCATGGCTTTTTTGCGGGACTGGCTGGAAAAGGATGTGCGCATCAATTTAGGCCCTAATACGTATGATTCTTATTCCGGCATCATTAAATGGCATATTGGTGCCCGTTTTGGCAATTATGCCCTGGAAGCGCTGACGACGGCAGAAATCCAGGACTGGATCAACAGCCTGAAAGAGGATGGTTATTCCCGGTCAACGGTTAAATCTATTTTCACGGTCTTCAACGACGCCATGCGCTGGGCCGTCTCCAACCGCCAGTATATCGAAATCAATCCCATGGCCAACGTCAAGATGCCGAAATTCGATATTCCCCGGAAAAAGCCGGTCATCTTTTCACATCAGCAGATACAGATTATTTTCCATGCCTTCCCGGTAGGGCATAAATATTATGCGCCGTGCATGATTGCCTATTGTACTGGCCTGCGTGTCGGCGAATGCCTGGCCCTGCAATGGTCCCATATCGACATGGAAAACCGCACGCTTTCCGTGGTCAGTACCTTGTATGACAAAAAGGGTGTGCCCGTCTGCAAGGCCACGCCGAAGACGAAGTCGTCGGTCCGGACCATTCCTTTTAATGAAACCTTATACAAGGCCCTGCTCCGCCATAAGGCCCAGCAGGCCAAGAACCATCGTCTTTACGGCGACGACTACGTCGAAAGCGATTTCGTCTGTACCCGTGAAGACGGCCGTCCCATGAACAGCAATGACATGCGGTACTTCAATATGTGGTGCAAAAAGGAATTCGGCGGCGGCAGTTTCCATTCCTTCCGCCACACCCATGCGACGATGATGCTGGAAAACAATATCGAGCTCGACTACGTTTCCAAGCGGCTGGGCCATTCTACCATTGCCACGACGGCGAACATTTACGATACGATTACGGATAAACGCAATCGGGAAGCCATGAAGAAGCTCGATTCGATTTTGTGAAATCATGGCGGCAAACGCGGCGGCAAGATGCCGTAAATATAGCATAAAACCTTAACTTTCCGATAAGCAATACTTATCGGAATAATATAACAAAAATCAAAAATATAGAGAAGGAAGAACCCCTTATATCATGTCTCCTCAAATCACTACCTATAGCGGAAAGTTTTTCGATATCACCCATCCCGACCCGGCAAGCATCTGCATCGAAGATATTGCCCACGCCTTGTCCCTCATCTGTCGGGGCAACGGCCATGTGATGACTTTTTATTCCGTCGGCCAGCATTGTCTGCAATGCGCCAACGAAGTGATGGCCCGCCAGCTGCCGTCCCGGCTGGTCCTGGCCGCCTTACTGCACGATGCGACGGAGTGTTATATGTCCGACGTGCCCCGGCCGATGAAGCAGCTCATGCCGATATACCGGCAGACGGAAGCCAAATTGCTGGCTATCATTTATGAGAAATTCTTAGGCCAGCCCTTGACGGAAGGGGAAACACGCCTCCTCAAAGGGATTGACGATGATTTCCTCTGGTATGACCTGACCTGTCTCTTGCACGACCAGCCTCAGGGCGAGCCGCCACAGGTCCATTGTATCCCCGATTACCGGCCGCGTCCCTTTGCCGACGTCGAAGCCGAATACTTGCAGTGCTATCGTTCTTGTCAGGAGGGAGTCTTATGGAAATAGCCATCGTCACCGGCGCTTCGTCCGGGCTGGGCCGGGAATATGCGAAATTGCTGGACCAAGAAGGATTGGATGAAATCTGGCTCGTCGCCCGGCGCCGGCCCCAGTTGGAAACCCTGGCTGGAGAACTGACGACGAAAAGCCGTATCTACGCCCTGGACCTGACGGACAGGGCTTCTTTGCTGACGCTGCAGCAAGCCTTAGCGGCCTGCCAGGTCACGGTCCGTTATTTGATCCACGCCGCCGGCTTTGGCAAGATGGGGCCTGTGGCGGCCGTTCCGGCAGGCGTCCTGGAAAACATGATCGACCTCAACGACCGGGCCGCTGTCAGCCTGGTCCAGGCTGTACTGCCTTATTGTCATGCCGGCAGTCATCTGGTCCAGATTTGTTCCTGCGCAGCCTTCCTGCCCATTCCGGAACTGGCTGTCTACGCGGCGACGAAAGCCTTTCTCCTACGCTACAGCCGGGCACTGGCCGTGGAACTGGCACCGCAGGGTATCCTCGTATCTGCCGTTTGTCCGTATTGGGTGAAAGATACAGGATTCATCGCGACGGCCCGCCAGACCGATGAAGGCCGGCTGTTCCGCCATTTTCCCCTGGCCGGGACGAAGGAAGCCATTGCCCGCCGCTCCTTCCAGGCCGTGAAAAAAGGCCGAGTCGTCATCACGCCGGATGTCGTCTCGACCTTGCTCCGTTTTCTGTCGGGGTGGATTCCCCAATCGATTCTCTTGTACGGCAGCCGCTGGTTCCGCTGACTTTATAAGCCGATGGCTTTCAGTGCCTGGTCCAGGTCACCGATGATGTCGTCCGGGTCTTCCAGGCCGATGCTGAAACGGATGAAGCCCTTGCGGAATTTTTCCGGGTAGAGATTGATGCGTTCATCGTAGCTGGGCTGCGGGAAAATCAGGCTTTCGTCATGGCCGAGGGATACGGCGAAGGTGACGACTTTCAAAGCTGCGCAGAAGCGTTCGACGGCCTTGTCGTCGGCTGCGATGCCAAAGGAAATGACGCCGCCAAAGCCGTGCTTCATCTGTTTCTTGGCCAATTCATGACCGGGATGGCTGGCCAGGCCGGGATAGGAAACGAAGGTGACGTTTTGCCGCTGTTCCAGCCATTCGGCGATTTTCTGCGTCGATGCGTTGATGCGTTCCATCCGCAAGGGGAAGGTCACGGCACCGCGGAAAATCTGCCAGGTATTGAAGGGGCTGATGACAGAGCCGACGTTGACCTGGGCTTCATAGCGGATCCGGTCCATCGCTGCCAAATCATTGGAAATGATGGCCCCGCCCTGGGCATCGCCATGGCCGTTGATATATTTCGTCAGCGATTCGACGACGAAATCGGCTCCCAGGTCCAGTGGTCGCTGGTTGAGAGGCGACGCAAAGGTATTGTCGACGGACAAGACAGCCTCGTTTTCATGAGCGATTTTAGCGATGGCTTCGATATCTGAAATGCCATCAGTCGGGTTGTCCGGCGTTTCAATATGGACTAGGCGCGTCCCCGGCGTAATCGCTTTCTTGACGGCTTCCAGGTCAGTCATATCGACCATGACCGTTTCGACGCCGAATTTCTGGTTGAATAATTCGTGGAACAGGCGATAGACTGCCATATAACTGACTTTCGGATAGACGACGCGGTCGCCCGTCTTGAGCAGGGTCCAGAACAGGGCGTGAAGGGCGGCGACGCCGCTTCCCAGGACGATGGCGTCATCGGCACCATGAAGGGCCGCTACTTTTTCTTCCAGCCAATGTTGATTCGGGTTGCCGTTACGGGCATACATCAGCAAATCCGTCGATGAATAGTTGACCTTCGACAGATCATCGGGCAGCTTGTAGCTGTTGGCCATGTGCAATGGCCGGCGGACAGCGCCCGTTTCTGCGTCATAGCCGGCACCAGTGTGTACAGCCTGTGTCGAAATGTCATACCCCTTGAACTTATTTTCTTTCTTAGCCATAAAAAATTCCCCTTTATGGTGTAAATAAATATTATACAAGTATATTATAAAGTATATCATTAAAAAAGTAAAAGTCTTTTGTTTTCCAATTCATATTGACTTTTTGACTTTTGCTAAAATAAGCGTATAATAGAACTATACAAAGAAATAGAAACAGCGCCGTTTCAATTGTTTAATTTTGTAGGAGATGATTGGTATGAGCAAGTTAACCCATCGTATCGAAAAGAAGGCTGTCGAAATCCTGGTCGACCGCATCATGGCCGAACGGAATCCGGCAGACCGTCAAAAAACATTGAAATGCTTATCTTATGTCATGCAGCATCTGTTTGGCGACCTCTTTGAAAAGGAATCCTTTGACGATGCACGCAGACTCATCGATGAAGGGGGCAAATGGTTCCGCTTCCTCAATACGGCTCTGGACACCTTGAACCCGCATGTCGTCAAGACGGCCGTCATGGACCTGGGCTTTGAAGCTGGATTTTACGGCCTGCGTACGCGCGACGCCGCCAAGGCGAAATATCACTGCAATATTCCCTGGGCCATCCTCTTCGACCCGACCAGCGCCTGCAACCTGCATTGCATCGGCTGCTGGGCTGCTGAATACGGTCATACGCTGAACTTGTCGTTCGACGTCATGGATAAAATCGTCCGCGAAGGCAAGGCTCTAGGCTGTCATTTCTACCTACTCACGGGCGGCGAACCGCTCATGCGCAAGAAAGATATCCTGCGTCTGTGCCGGAAACACCCGGACTGTGAATTCCACGCTTTTACCAACGGTACGCTCATTGATGATGCTTTTTGCGACGAAGTCACGGACGTAGGCAATCTCAGCTTCTCCCTCAGTATCGAAGGATTCCGTGAAGTCAATGACAGCCGCCGCGGCGAAGGCGATTTCGACAAGGTCATGCACGCCATGGACCTCCTGCGCAAGCACGGCATCGTTTTTGGGACGTCCATCTGTTATACCCGGAAAAACATCGACACCGTCACGTCTGACGAATTCCTGGACCTGCTCATCAAGAAGGGCGTCTGGTTTACGTGGTACTTCCATTATATGCCCGTCGGCAACGACGCCTCGCTGGACCTGCTGCCGACAGAAGAACAGCGGGCCTATATGGTACGCCGGGTCCGCGAAATCCGCAGCGTAAAGGGTGGCAAGCCGATTTTCGCCATCGATTTCCAGAACGATGGCCAGTTCATCGACGGCTGTGTCGCTGGCGGCCGCAATTACTGCCATATCAACCCCAATGGCGACGTCGAACCGTGCGTCTTCATCCATTATTCCAGCGCTAATATCAACAATCAGAGCCTGCTCTCATGCTTGCAGCAGCCGCTCTTCAAAGAATATGCCAAAGGCCAGCCCTTCAACCACAACCATCTGCGCCCGTGTCCGATGCTTGAAAATCCGCAGTATTTAGCCGCCATGGTCAAACGCAGCGGTGCCAAATCGACGGACCTGCAGTCGCCGGAATCGGCAGAACACTTATGTAATAAATGCAAGGCTTATGCCGTACAGTGGAAACCGACAGCCGACAAGTTGTGGGCTGAAATCGAAGCTAATAAAGAAAAAGAAGCCGCGGAAAAGAAGGTCCACAGCCCTCAGTCCGCTACTCATTAGGAGGAATCCCATGAATATCCAGATTTTCGGCACGAAAAAGTGCTTTGATACCAAGAAAGCCATCCGCTATTTCAAAGAACGGAACATCAAGGCCCAGTTCATCGACTTGAAAGAAAAAGGCCTGAGTAAAGGCGAATACACCAAGGTCAAGCAGGCCGTCGGCGGCCTCAATGCCATGCTCAATCCGAAATGCAAGGATCAGGATACGCTGGCCCGCATCCAATATGCCGTCGATGACGAAAGAGATGCCAATGTGCTGGCGAACCAGCAAGTCTTAAAGACGCCCATCGTCCGCAATGGCGCCAAGGCGACCGTCGGCTACGTGCCAGAAGTCTGGAAAACGTGGGAATAGTTTTTAGTTTGACAGAAATTAAACGTTTGGGTATACTCATAGTTACTTAAACGTTTAATTTTTTTTTTATGGTGAACGAGGTGTAGAAAATGAAATATACTGTAAAAAGAACCGCTGTATTAGCCTGTGCGGCCTTGATGATCGGCAGCGTTTCCCTGGCTGCCAGCACGCCGAAGGTCCAGGCCATGGGGCTGCCCAATCCCATCGTAACTTATGATACTTATGAAAGTGTCGTCAAAGATGCCGGCTTTACGCCCTTATATTTGACCCGCGATGCCGGATTCAGCTGCTACTATCTTTCTTTGATCGGCAAAAACACGGCAGATATCGGCTTCCAGCGCTTAGGACAGCCGGAAACGACGGTCCGCGTCCGCACGATGCCGCAGAAAGCCGATAAATCCATAAAAGACATTTCTGGCATCTATAGCGTAACCTGGAAAGACCAGGTCATCGACGGCGTCACCGTCAGCATAGCAAAAATCAGTGACACGTCCTATGCGGCTCATTGGAAAGTCGGGGACTATCAGTTCTCCGCCCAGGCAACGGGGATGAGCGCACCGGAATTCAAAGCCCTCCTGGAAAACAGCCTCGTCGACGACTCGGCTCATTATTTTGTAAAATAAAAAACATAGTTTATAGTTCGAAGTTCGTAGTTTGCAGACGATGGCTTTACATTTAATCATTCACTAAAAACTACAAAACTTAATACTCAAAAAGCGGCTGTCTTTATAGGACAGTCGCTTTTTTGCGAACCACGAACCACGAATTACTAATCACTACTTACTCCGTGCAGCTGAAGGGACGATGCCGATGGCACAGAGAATCGTAAAGACGATGAAGGCCTGCTGGATGTGCTGGGCCAGCCAATCCGAGGCAGCCGAGGCCCCGCTTTGCGACAGAATCAGGGTGATGATAGCCACACTGAGGACCTGACCGATGAGGCGGACCGTACTGACGACAGACGAGGCAGCGCCGTAATATTTTGGCGTCACAGCCCCCATGATAGCATTGTTATTCGGTGCCGTGAACAGGGCAAAGCCGATGCCGATGATGACTAGGGCCAGGGCGATGAGCCAGAAAAAAGGGTAAGAGACATCCACCGCTAAGAGACAGAGGCCAAAGGTAATCAAAATCATGCCGGAAGAAGCCAGGACGGCTGGATTGATACGGTCCGACAGGGCCCCGGTGACAGGGGACAAGAGGGCCATCAGTACGGGCTGAATCAGTAAAACCAGCCCCGTATCGCGGGCATTGAGGCCGGTAATGCGCTGCAAGTAAATGGACAAGAGGAAACTGATGCCGAAGGTCGCGCAGTAATTGAGCATGGCCGCCAGACTGGAACAAGAGAAGACGCGGTTGCCTGCAAAAATACGGACTGGCAGGACCGGGCTTTTCCGGTGCCATTCACCGTATAAGAAAGCTAGGAACAAGAGGAGACCGGCAGCTAAGAGGTATTTGGCGTATGCCAGAGTCATTACTTCCGATAAGCCAACCATAATGGCAATCATGGCCAGGGCATACAACAGACTGCCAGGCAAATCGAGACTGCCTTTCGCGTTGACGATCCATTCTTCCTTCGTCATGCTGCGGGCTGCAATCAGCCAGGCCAGGGCACAGATGAAGGCGATGAAATAAAAAATCGTCTTCCAGCCTAAGTAATAAGAAAAGAAGCCGCCCAGGACAGGCCCAAAGGACAGGCCGCAATATACGGCGGCAATCGTAAAGCCCATGGCCCGGCCGCGGCGCTGTGGCGGCGTGACCAGGGATACGATGGCCATGCTGGTCGCGAAAATACTGGCACTGCCCAGCCCCTGCAGGATGCGCAGCAAGAACAGACCGTACAAGGAGTTCACAAAATAAACGGCCAGCGAAGAGACACAGAACAAGGAGACGCCGAATAAAAAGATATGACGCTTGCCAATCCGGTCGGCAATCTTGCTGATTGGCATGATGGTCACGGTCGAAGAAATCAAGAACAACTCAATGACCCAACTGAGCTGAGCATCAGTCGCACCATAAGCCGTACCGATGCTAGGCAGGGCTGTCGTCAGGGCGCTGCTGGTAAAAGGATTGATGAAAGATACCATCATGACGACGGCTAAAATCGTATTTTCATAAGATAAAAATCGCTGCATCGCGAATAACCCTCCGTAAAAATAAATTGATAGATAAATGTAATTATACTGCCAGAGAAAATCATTCGCAAGAAATAATTTTTTGAACTATTTTTACGAGAAAAGGCTGATTTTGCAAATAGTTGATTAGCTCAACTATTAAAACACTACTGTATAGAAAAAAGGCCCATATCCATAGATAATATAACACATCAGCCTGATACTAAATCATGCGATAATACGACAATATCGCGGACTATATAGCGATTCGCACAATCCAGGCGTCGACTCCGCTTAGTGTACCCAAAAATACCACGGATCCTATATCCGATTCCAACCAGCCTGCATAAGCCTAACAATATATATATCTCTGCAAACAGATACAGATATATATTATAAAACACAGAAAAACTTTTCATCAAAAAAATAATAGCATATCAGCAGGGAGAATCACAAATAGCCAAGATAAAATAAATGAATTCAATCAATGACTGTGAAGAACTCGATACAGCGATTTTGCAGTCATTTTGAGCATGGGGTAGAAGTAGCCCCTCGATTACTTCCGATAACGTTAAATTATCGTAAGTAATGTCCAGAATGGTACAAAATTGTTCAAAACGGCTTAAATAAGCGCTTTTTCGCTTGACATTTATTGATTTTGTGCCAGATTTGGTCACGTTGTATCACATTGTAACATTTATTTTTGACGATTTTTTGACGAGCCGTAAATGGAAAACAGCCTGCCGTCCGTGATGGATAGCAGGCTGTTCCTTTTACCAGTCAAGCAAATACTTGTATTGCTTCTTGTCGTTTTTGTTCATGCTTGACTCTGTTCTTCCTTGGGTATCGAGCTGTTTCTTTTTCTGCTCTGCTTTTACAGTAGAAGGCTTGATACCAGCGCTCTTTAATTTACGCGCATTTTCTCCGGTCGGATTTGCGATATATTCATCAATGAGCTGTTGCTTTTTACTGCTTGCCTTTTTCTTTTCGGAAGACAAGATTGATTGAATTAAATAGGAGTCGCTTTCATCCGTAGATTGGAAGCCCATTCCACGAAGCAATCGCTGATATGGCGTCGTGTATTCTTGGGTTACGCGTCCGCGTTTACCAACAGAATTGCCTTGTGCGGCCATCAATAAGTTTCCCATCCCAGGTGATATATTACGTACTTGCTTTGTCCAATTATCGCCGCCGTATGCGCTTTTGGCGACATTAAACAAGGTGCTAGCGGCAGGGCCGAAAATACTTTGTAAGTCATCTGGCACTGCATCTCCAATACCAACGCGGCTTGTAATGTCGATGTTTGCGAACGTGCCAATTCCATACATACCTATCTTCGCAAGTGGTTTAAGTGATGGATAATTTTCAGCAAGTTCAATCAAACTCTTCTCGGCTTCTTTTTCCGGATCATCACCAGTGATACCCATAATGAGTAACCCCAGAATATTTGCAAATGGAATCTGGAATAAACCAGCCATAGCAAAATAGGTTCCCCAGAAAATAGCTTTTTGCTTTTTAGTGGTTCCCTTGCCAAAGAATGGGAGAAAATCTTTCATCGCTTCTAATTGTTTGATAGGATACTTTTTGAATTGCAAGAATATCTGCGAGAATATCGAACCGCGACGGAAAATACCAGGTGCATCATGAACCCCATAGTCGAAGTTGGATTTACGATTTACGTCTTTCGCGTATCGAATAGCTTCTTCATGACTCATGCCACGTTTGCGCCCCGCTTCATAAGCTGCCAATGTTACACCGCGACGAACAATACCCTCCGACTCTTTAAAAAGAATCATTCCTCTGTTGGCCCATTTACCTGCGGAGAATTTACCGTACCCAGCTCCACTATCAAGGCCAATGTCGTTTAATACATTGGTTTCGCGAAGTATCTTTAAATCATGCAAACTATATTTCCGATGTGCCCCTTTCAACAATGCCTTCCACAATGTCGATATATTGCCAGTATACGCTGCGGCGTTGGCAATCTGCAAAATATTCAGCATTGCAGACGACACATTGAGGAACCCAAGTTTTGCGATGGAAATTTTATTGGTGATGGAATTTGCAAGGGATACCGCAGCTCGATCGCCAACATGTGCATTGACCCACTTACCTATAGCCGGGATAGCGTTCAGCAAATCATTCAGCTGCTTTTCAAGTGTAGACGGATTACCGTTAATATCGTTGATATATTCTTTGATATAATTCGGCAATCCGTGGTATTCATTGTCAAATCGACCAAAAAGGCGTTCAAACAAGGAGATTGCTTGCGGTTTAAATTTACTTTCCATAGCTACATATCGGGATGTGCTGTTGAAATAATGTCGCAATACCCATTCAATTTCCTGTTCATAACCATCCGCCCCAGTCCGGCGCAGGAAGTTGCCAAAGAAACGATGCCGCCCTTTTTTCCTGACCATTCCATCAAGCATTTCCTTTGCTTCATGCAATGTCAAGCTATGCTTATCGGCTATCCTTTTTTCCATCCGATAAAAATCTTTATCGCCGACGGTAGTTACATATTGGCTTTCATCCAGCCCGATTTCTCCAAAATCAAATACTTTCGGGGCTATTGTTATCTTCCAATCTCCCTCATTTCTTTTTTTGAGCATCTCTTCGTTTTCAGCTTGCCATTTGATAGCATTTTTTGTAGCTTCACGAATAGTACGCCCGCTAGAAATGACGGTAGCTTTACCATGACTATCTACAAACCTTACCATGTATTCATGGAAGAAATGAGGAACATAGCCTTTACGGTCATGAATATCCGGGACGCCTTCACGAGTCGTTACTTTCCAATGTTTTTGCCCGTCCATAGGTCCTTCTGTGGTAGGTATTTTTTCCAGGATTTGAATATTGTCATCGTTTTCCAATGCCTTCAATTCATCTTCATTGACTAAATAATGGGATTGCCAATTACCATACTCTTTATACGAAACAAGGGTACTACCATCATCCTGTTCTGTTTCACGGAGTATTTCAACGAATTTGTTATGCCGTAATTCATCTAGCTTACGTCCAGAAAAATGGCCCGTCTTTGTCTTGGCCTGTTTCCTGGTTTCATTGAGTTGGTTATAAGCCTTACGGAAGAGATTGCGAATTTTCCAATAACTATCAATTACTTGTTCATTATATCCTTGTTCACGAAGTTCCTCGCGCGTATATTCCTTCCCTTCCATATCACCGGCCCACAATAATTCCTGCAAGGAAGCCTTGTCTTTCTTACTTAAATTCAATGCAGAATCTAAATGCCGTTGGTAATCCGCACGTAATTTAGTGAGGAGATTCATGGCATCGTCTGCCATTTTAAAGAAAGGCCGGAAATATTTCTTCTTCTCTGCAATCCTCGACGGAGACTGCAAGAAGGTTCGATGAACACCGATATCTTTTTCATCCGCTTTCTTTTGAGCTATTTCAACATGCTTCATAAGCTTTTTCTTTGCATCACGGCTTATTTTTTCATCTTGCTTGCGAATAGAGTAATATTTTTCCCCATTGATGTTATTGGTGTTTTGTTCATTGACCTCACGTTCCCATACGCGGCCGGACTCAATCTGCCGAAAGATATTGTTTACGGTTTCCGTCCCTGTGAAGATTTTCTTCATCTTTGCGGCAAAGTCCTTGATTTTCTGGAACAGTTTGCCCCATGCCGTGCCGCGGCCATGTTTACGGGCTTCTACCCATTCGGCATACTTGTCGGCGCGTTTTTCGGCGTCGGGGATAGCCTTCTTAATAGCGGCTTTTTCACGGTCCGCCAAGACGGCACCTTCTGCGAGGTGATAGGCTTCATGGAATCCCGTGTTTTCACGGCTGCCCTGCGAGAGGGCCATATAGGCGTCCTTGCCATGGAGCTGTGCATACCCTTCGACGACGACGTTGCCGTTATCGTCGATATGATGGTCTTTCTTCGCCTGCGCCAGTTCTTCGTCCGTCAAGAGGATTTCATTCTTCACGTCAACGACGATATGGGAACCGTTCGGCATAGTGAAGGTCATGCGGTCGCCTTCGTCCTTGATTCCTTTGGCGTTCGGGAACGCGTCTTTGATTTCCACTTTCAAGTCTTCCTTGGAGCGGGTCAGCTGCTGGCCAGCCTCACGGATAGAGGCCTGTTTCTTTTCGTCCGACATGTCGAGTCGTTCCGGCATATCCATACCTTCGATTCTGTCGAACAGTTCGTTCACGTCGTCGGCGGCAATGTCGATACGGCCTCTTGCTTCGGCTTCTGCAATCTGCCGTGTCCCTTCGTCGGTATACTTGTCAATCACTACCATACGGGTATTGACGTTTGTGCCCTCGCGCTCAAAGGTGACAGACGGCAGATGAATGTCAGCCATCAGCACGCCGTCGGCAATGCCTCTATCTTCCTTCCGTTTGGCTTCTGGGTCGCCGTAGAACCATTTGTCGAAACGCTTCTGGCAGGCCGGACCGCCGGGGATGATTGCGATGAGGCGGCCGCCGTCTTTCAAGTGCTTGTATGCCTTGGCAACGTGTTCCATTGCCAACTTTCCGCCCCTGTCTTTACCTTTACCGAATGGCGGGTTCATGGCAATACCATCGAATTTGTTATGAAGGTCAAAGTTTTCAAAGGTGCTTTCGACGACTTTCGCCCCGGCGACGTTACGCATGAGTTTAGGTGTCAAATCCCTAGACGGTTCAACCACGGTATTATACGTGTTGTCGGGCATCCAACGAGCGATAGCACCGTCACCGGCGGACGGTTCGAGCAGACTCTGGCCGGGCTTGGACTGTAGCCACTGGACCATCTTATAGCCGATAGGTTCGGGCGTCGCGAAATAATCGTGCCCTTCCTGCGACTTGGTGCGGCTGTTCTTTTTCTGTTTCCCGAAATAGACAGCCTTGGCGCGGTCAAAGTCGGTGGCCTTTTCCTGCTGGTAGTCATTGGCCTTGCCGCCCGTGCCTTCCGTCTTGCTTCCTGGCAGGTACTTCTTCCAGCCGTCGCCTTCCTGCGATTCCTCAAAGGCTTCGACATAGGCCTGTTTCAACGAGCGGGCCATTTCACCTAATGCGATGTTTTCAACAGTTCCGGCGCGTTCTGCAAGCTTCGTAGCAAAGGCCGTCTGTTCCATGTACGTGCCTGTATTGAGATAGCGGAAAATGGCGTTGGATTTATTGCCTACCCGGTAGATACGGCCTTCCTGCTGAATGGCTTCGCTTGGCCGTGTCGGCAGTCCCAGATTGATAAGGGCGCGCTGGTGCTTGCCTGTCGTATCATGCAGGGATACGCCAGCTTGTCCGGCGGCAGACTGTACAAGGATAATTTTCGTCTTACTGTCGTCGTTATTGAACGCATTCCTATTCTTTTCCCGTTCGCCCTTGCTGAGTGTACCATTATACAGGGCCAATTCTTCGCCAAAGGCCTTGGAAAGTGTTTCAATCGGCGATTCCAGGTCGTTTAAATCAAGGTCGGCGAGGTCCGGCCGTTCTGCTTGGAATTCGTGATACTGTTCAAGAATACGATCAGCCAGTTCGCTGTCCAGACGTTCCAGGTGGTCCATGCCTGCCCTGCTAATTGCAAAGGGATTGTCCGCACCACCTTTATTGAAGTTGTGGAAGATGACGACTTTCTTACCTTCCTTGAGATACTCTTTGATAAGCGGAATGGCCTGTTTAGCCTTGATAGCCTCCAGCAAATAGTATTTCTGCTGGCCCGTGAACCGTCCTCTAAGGAAGTCACTTAATTCGCTATATTTAGGCTGGTCCCGCAACCAATCAAAGCCTTCATCTATTTTCTTGCCAATACCTGCATCGACGCGGATAAAGCCACGGTCATAGTCATAGGCAGACGACAGCATGCGCCCATGCATAGCCCCAGATTCCACCATCTTGCGGTTGAATTCCCGTTCCATCAAGTCAGTATCGACGTCGGCACTTGGTCTTTCCAGACGATTATAGCGCATCTTATAGCCGAAATTTTCCATATAGAATATTTCCCGGCCGTTAGCGCGGTTGTATCCCTGTTCGTCCATGGGGCCATAATCGGAGTAGTTGAACAGATACCCGTTCGCATAATCGAGGTCGGCCACGTACTGGAACGGCGTTGCCGACAAGAACAGGGCCTTAGAAGGCTGTTTTTCAGCAAAGGCCTTTTCATCAGCATCCTTAAATGCTTCTAATTTTTTGTGCCATTTACTTTGTTCTTCTTCAAGTTTTTCGATTTGGTTGCGGATTCCACGGGATTCATCAGCCAACGACGGGTCGTGGGTTTCGTTATATGCCTTGCCGTTTTGACTATCACGTTTGCGGAGCTTCTTTATTTCTTCGTGTAATTTATCAAGCTTGCTGGAGATTTCCGGGTGCTTATCATGGTGATACCGCTGGAACCCATCCTTATGCCCTGTAACGGCGCGAACGAGTTTCAAGGCATCTGTCGGCGTGGCCGATTCGCTCCCCATGAGGTTGTGAGACTCGTCGGTAATGACGAGGTCAAAGTCACGGTTGACGAGTGCCTGGTTAGCCCCAACGTTGGCATAGGTAGCTGTAACGGCTCCCTCACCTGCATCCTTGGTGCTGTTGAGGCGTGTCAAAGTGATACCAAAATCCTTGGCCGCCGCTTCTTCCCACTGCTTGAGGATACCGTCAGACGGTGCAATGATGAGGATATTCTTTTTGTCGGCGTCGACGAAACGCTTGACGATACCTAACCCGGTATAGGTCTTACCTGTACCGGTGCCGTTAGTGAACATCATGCCGCTATGTTCCTTGAAACGGTTTTCAGCGATATAAACGTCTTCGGCCTGCTGAGGCAGGAGCATAGGCAGGGCCTTCTTGATTTCATTGAGGTGCTTGTCCTTCTGCTCTTCCTGGACCTTCTCTACAGGGTCTTCATGCTGGGGTCTGTTTTGAGCAGCTCTAACAAGTTCAGCAGGTCGTCTTTGGTCATCGTCGGGAACTCGCTCAAGGCCAGCTCTAACGCTTCCTGGTAACTCAGCACTTCCGGTGCTTCCGGCGCTATCCTTGGATTCTTGAGTTTGTACTCTGCGATTGCCAGCCGTTCGGCCAGTAGCGGTGCTACTACCTGGAACGCTATCATGGCCCATTCCCGGTTCTTCGGGTCCTTTTCCTGCCGGTGCAGTATCTTGTCGGCTTCCGCGCACGGCTGTTCTGCCTTGAACACGACTTTCCCCCACTGCGTTTTCACTGGTCCCTTCGCCAGATCGTGCAGCCAGTTCGGAAACGTTGCGATTAACATTTACATTCGCTCCTTTCAACTCTTCAATGCTGGGATATTCCATAACAGCATTATACACTGCATCGAAATACTTTGCATTTTTCACGCCTAACGTAGCGATGAACGATTTGCGTAAATCGACTTTGTCCGTCATGCCGTGGTCGTATAAGGAACCAACATAGCGGATAGCAGCCGTCAACTGCTTTTCATCGAGATTAGCATTGTTCGGCATGGACTGTAAGGAATCCCATACGGAACGTAAGAACGGTTCACTTTGCGGCAGGGTGTCTTTCATAGCCTTCGCCCAATGAGCGAATTCATTCAAGCCGCGCTGTACGTGGATGGCCCCGACTTTGAGCAGGTGATACATAAGTACCGGATTGAAGGCCGGGTTGACACTCAAATGGGATAATTCTTCAAGGATAGCTTTCTTTTCAGCTTCTAGAGCTTCGTCGCTATCGTCGAGCAGGTGGAACGTCTTTTCGATTTTAGTATCATCTTTGATAACGGCCTTTTGGGCGGCCTTTTTCGGTGTGTCCTTGGTGCTGGCCTTGCGCGGTATAGCAGGCGTGTCAGCAGGCTTCTTATGTGGCTTTACGCCAAACGCTTCCATAACAGCCTTTTCGGCGTCGTCCACCGTGCCAAAACGAATATCCGCGTCATTCTGCGTTTCTTTTGTGGCCGATTCAAGCTCTTTCGCCGTCTTCCGGGCCTTGCGGTTCCGGCTGGCTTCTAGGCGCATGTCATTGGCTTTTTTCATGGCGTCGTTAGCTAAATCAAGTGCCATTTTATAATCATCGAACGATAACTTTTCTTTCGACTCGATGGCTTCCATGGCTTTAAATTCTCCCCAACGAGCGGCATTAGCATCCTTCATAATAATTTTTAGCTTGTTGATAGCCCGCGCCGGGGTGAGCTTCTTATGGTCCAGCCTATCCATAATGTCATCGACAGCCTGCTTATAAGGTAAGATTCCTTGAGATGATGGTGCTTCTTTGGCTTTTACACCTGCGGTATTGATGATGGCGTGCAGTGCCCTATGTGCGTCGGCATTGATGGTAGCAACTTCATGCCAGTTCCGTCCGCCGTCTTCGTTCATGAATGCGTTCCAATGCTTGGAATTAGTCAAAGACTGGTATTCGTCGGTTACGATTTTATCGCCCATTTTGGCGTTTTTACGGCTTCCGTCGGCACTTGCGATGACTTTATCAACGACACTTTTATAAGCGTCTATAACCTGTTTAGGCGTTGATTTTTCGTCATCCAGTACATTATGGAATTTACTTATTTCTTCTTGTACGTCACCTTGGGAACCTTCTTCGGCATGGGTACCTTCCGTGTCTTTACTTTCAGTTTGCTGAGGTTCGGTGTCGACATAGTCACTTTGCTTGCTCTTTTCATCTACTTCATTCCCTTCTTTTTCTTGGCTCTGTACTCTGCCAGCTTCTTGTTGATGTACGCGTCCACTTCCGGCGGGTTCGGCCTGTCGATTATCTGATACTTCGGATACAGCTTTTTCGGCTGGCTTTTCTTCTGTGGTGTCGAATAACGATTGTCCATGTTCTACCTCCTGGATGGCGTTCGAGATGATGTTTTCAAGGCTGATACGTGGCGCTTCCTTGCTGTCGAACAGCTTGGATTGTTTCGGACTACCGATGGCAAAGATACGGTCGCAAGCCCCTTTGTACATATCGGCAATGGTCCGGCTCTTGAATTTATTGCGTTCGATGAATTCGAGTACGAGTCGTTCGGCTTCCAATCCCCCCTGCGAGAACAGGTCCGTTTCCTGCAAGTGGAAGGGCAGCGGTTTTCCTTCATTACGGAGCGACATGATAGTCTTTGCCGTCTTTGTGATGACGTCGGAAATATCATAGTCGGGATACAAAGTCCCGTTCTTGATACCCTCGTTGACCTTCGCCACTTCCGGCGCGGCGGCGATCATGGCGTTCATAATGTTCTTACTGTTATTATCCGTCGCTTCGCTGAGCTGAGTCAAGAGGTAATTGTCGTTATAGGCCTTGGCAAAGATAGCGTTGCGGATTCTAAACGCCCCCGTCGGCGACAAATCGCCTTTTTCGTTGAATACGGAGTTGCCTTCTGCATCGCTGAATACATCACTTGCGGCGGCCCTTCTGAATTCACGGTTCGAGGGGTTCATGAATTCGCCCGTGCCGTTATCGACGAATTGTTCTAATGTGGACAGTTTCAGTCTATCCGCATCAGCCTTCGCCTGTTCTGCGCCGCCCAACTTCGCGCCGCCTTCGGTGCTGTTGATGATGGCATTGGTATCGGCGTTATCAGCCGCCTGCCGTACCAATACAGGATGGTCCATGCTCTGTACCTTTTCGGGTGCAATCCCTAACGACGGAGCGATGGAAACAAGATAGTCCTTATAGGCCTTAGCACTCTTCTTGTGTGCGTCCGTAAGTCCTTTATAGGCCTTCTGGACAGCCATGACGCGGCCGTTGCCGTTAAGGACGACGCCGCTGTTGTTGATAACGGGGGCGCCTTCGTTGACGAACTGGCTTTCTGCCAGCAGTTCCGGCTTCATGCCCTTCGTCATCTTTTCCACCTGTCCGCGCATCTGAGGACGGTTACGGTCGCGCGGCTGATATTCTGCCGGGTAGAGGTCGTTCACGGCGTAATTCATGTCGTGGCTGGCAGTGATATCACCGGCCGGGACGATTTTATACGTCGCATCGAATCCGGCGTCATTCGTGCTGGCATGTACCTTGACCGTCCTGCCAGCCGGGACCCGTTCCATGAGTTTCTGCTTCTTCGTAAGATAGGCGTTGCGCTTCTTTTGCGTTTCAAGGCTTTCTTTAGTCTGAACGGGTGTATTTACCTGTTCTGGCTGTTTGGTAGCTTCTACGGCCTGCTGAGGTACATTTTGAGGTATGTTCTGGTCTTGCTGGGTCGTAAGCGGATTACCCTTCAAGGAATTAGCCCGTTCCAGTTCCTGCGTCGTCTGTAAATCGTCGGCCAATTTCTGCTGTTCTTGCTCCGTGCCGTTACGGAAGGTGTTCATGTATTCCTTGAACTTCGGGTCCTTACGGTCATAGGTGGATAAAATACGGCCTAAACGGGCGTGTGGCGTCTGTTGCTGGCTTTTGGGTACAGGTGTAGCGGACGGCGCTTTTTTCTTGTTCATAGCGTCGTTTACGGCCTTCGCGATTTCATCCTTGTAGTTCGTCTTGATGAAGTCGCGGTTTTCGGGCGTATCAATGAATTTATCGTTGCCGTTGCTATCCTTCGTGAACATGCCATCGAGGGCATTGATTTCGTCAATGTTACTGGAGGTGTCACGGATGGTCTGGGCAACGTCCGGGACGACGTCGTCCTGTACGCTCTGCTGGCCTTCTTCGGCCTGCTTCTGGGCGTCCTCTGCGTCCTGCTGGGCGTCCTGCGCCGTCTTTTCGGTGGAGTCGTCGTTCATGATTTCATTCATGGCCTGGTCGCTTTGGGCTTGAATCTTGTCCATGTCGCTCTTGGCTTCCTGCGCGGCCTGGTCTAATTCACGTTCAAACTGCCCGTTATCGCTGGTGACTTTCCCCGATACGCCACTAGATGCACCGCCAGGGGCAGGTCCGCCATGGTCGGTAAAGTGGACGTTACCTCCGTCAGTCGTTGCGACAGGATGAGAGAATTCGTCCAGCCCTTTGAGGCCGTACTTTTCCCCTTGCTGGACGAGCCAGTCACGGGCGTCCGGGTTCTGTTCCAGGAAGTCGTCCGAGAAGTCAAAGGCGTGTCCTTCGTCATGATAGGAAGAGCCGTCACCGTTACGTTTCAAAGACGTAACTAACAGGCGATGGCCGTACTTCTGATAGAAGTCGTGGGCCAGGAGATTCATTTTCGCCATGGTGTTTGGATCCATGCCGTCTACCTGCGGGTTCATGGCTTCGCTTAAATCATAGAACGCTTCACTGGGAGCCTCTACATTACCACTACCACCGCCACCAATATCGCCCATGTTGTCATAGTTATTCTTGACTAACTGGCGATATTGTTCCGCTTCTTCTCCGGCCCCGTCGTAATCGCGGACGCCAGCCCATACGTCGCCGTTTTCACCATCTATTTTAGCCTTTAGGATTGCCATGCCTACCATGGCGTTCTGATAGGGGTCCGTCTTCCAGTCGGGGTACTGGGAATCGAGGCCCATATTGGAAACGGTTTCCTCCTGGGCCTGCATGACCCCATAAACACCATCATGCGGTTCTGGCATGGAAATGGCATTGACGTCATCCCCGCCGCTTTCGCGGGCGGCAATAGCCAGGCCTAGACGTGGTTCTACGCCGGAATCATTAGCAGCCTGGATAACAATATTGGCCATGGCGTTGCCGGTATTCGGCGACATGCTTCCGCCGCCACTTGCCGGGCGGTTCTTGGCTTCCTGTTCGGCCGTGGCTTTTTCGGCCGCAATAACGGTATCATACGCATGCTGTACCTCTTCCGGCGTGCCGTTGCGCAATACCCCCATGAGCCAGTTAAAATTCTTTTCGCCGCCGATTTGCTCAACCGTATTGTTATCGAGGAAGTTTTCGATTTTCTGCTTCTGGTCGTAGGCCTCATAATCCTTATAAGCTTCCGTAGCGGCGTCATCCGTGCTTTCCTGGGAGCTTTCTTGCGATTGCGGGAACGATTCAAGCGACGACGCGGCCTGTTTGATGAGGTCGGGGTTCCCGCTATTGGCTAATTCGATATAGGCATTGTACGCCGCGTTGCTCATGCCTGCCGGTTTGCCGTGGCTGAGTGTATCCTTGATGCTCTGTGCCTGTTCCTGGGATTCCGCACTAAGTGGGGCCTGTCTGGTTTCGGGATGGAATCCGGCCGCTACGTTGCCAGGGACGCCCATCAAGGCGCCGCCGACAAAACCACCGCGGGCCGATTCCCAATCCTCATTGGTCCAGGTCAAGGGGTTATACCATCCGCCATCACGCTTGCCCTGCACATCGTTTTCCAGGGCGTTCTGTGCGCCTTCCTGGTAGCCTTCCGTAAGGCCGCTGGCCCCTGCCAGCATACCCGTACGGGCCGCACCTTTGGCGATGCTCTTTGCCATACCTTCCTCGGCGCTACGGCCTAACAGTCCGGTCGCAATCCCCTTACCGCCTTTCATGACGCCTAATTCAAGAGGTACCGTAAAGGTATCGAGGGCCATGTTCTTGAAGAACATGGGGATAGCCCGGCGCCGTGCTTCGTCTTCGCTCATGCCGTTCTGCATCATGTCATTAACGACGGTCCCGTATTCAGACAGGGAGTCTGCCAGGGATGAGATAGGCGAACGGACGGTATCCGCAATGAGGGCCTGCCCGGCTTCCGACATGGCAAGGCGTCCTAACCCGGCACGGGATAAAGCCGACGTCAAGGCACGCGTACCACCTGCAACAGCGGCGCCCGGCATGAGGGCCGACAATGCCATGATAGGCACGGTCGAGCCGATACCGGAACCAACGTCGGTAGCGAACTTATTCGGGTTTAAGAAATAACTGTCGCCGTATTCGTTGTTCCACTGGTCGCGATAGTTCTGCATTCCTTCTTCGGCACGCTGTACATTCGTCAAGATACCATTGCCACCGCCGACGGCGTTCTGGATACCGCCGACAACATTAGCCAGGCCTTCGTCTGCCGCAACGACTCCGCCGTACAGACGCGGCCAGTTAGCCGCCATGTAGTCGGCAGAATCCTTCATGCGTTCATCACGGACGCTTTCGTCTTCGAGTTTCCCGAACTGCCCACTGGCAACAGGGGTACCCGGGATATCCGAGTACACGCTGTCGTCGAGGGGGCGAGGGGTATAATTAGGTGCAATGACAGTACCCATGCCCTGGAAGGGGTGTTCGAGGAAATTCTTGGCGGCGCTCAATATGCCAGACGCCGAATAGCCGGAATCCTCAGAAGAAGTATCCTGTTGCGTATCGTCGTCGTTACCTTTGTCTTTATATACGCCAGCGTCCCAAGCTGCCTTATCAAGATAGTTGAGTGCCATATTTACCTCCTATTCATAATCTGGGTGCAAACCATAGGTAGCAAAGGAAATATCTCCTCCACCGTCTGCTAATATCTGGTTGATTTGGTCAGCCCAATCCCCACATTTTTGTTTAATGATATCTTCCATTTCAAACATGCTATACTTATTGCCCATCTTCGCATTTTGTTCAAGAAGGGCCGTGGCATTATGCCAAGCATTTTCTTCTGAATCCGGTTCTTTTAGCCCTTCACCGAATTTGTTATTAATGACTTGAATAGCATCTTGATATGCATTGTAATACGGGCTATTTGATTCCTGGTAATCGTCATCCTCCTTATGGTCGTTTACCCATTTGTTATGCAATTCAATGACGCTCTTAGCATCTGAAAGTTTAATATCTCCAGAACCACCGCCGGAGCCGCTTTTGCCGGATCCGTTAGGACCGTATTTACTGGTTATGAACTTCGTTCGGTTATTATTGTCATTTTCGCGGGCTTTTTCGGTGATAGTTACATTAGTTTTCCAGGTGTCGTGTTTTAGCCGTTCCTTCAACTGACTGTCAGCAATCTTGCCGCGCGTTACGATTTGACCAAGGGTATATTTATTTTGCAAGCCCATGTTATATACTTTATTCTGCTGTGCCGTGGCCGCGCGTTCTTTCGCATCGGCCGTTGCGTAGTAGTTCAAGCCGTTCGGCAAGGTTGCCAGCATCTGCGCCGACAACTGCGGATTATACTGGGCCATGCTCTGGGCAATCGTGGCGGCGGTATCATACTGGCCGTTCATAGCTGCCTGGTAATATAAAGGATACAGTGCGCTGGTCTGATAGTCGTTATGCTGCTGTTCTTCGGCCTGCCATACCGGTCTGTACTGTTCGAGCGTAGAGTTCACTACATCAATCGGCATGTCGTGCTGGATGGCCCAATGGACAAAGTCAGACTCGTTCTTTTGTGCGTCAATGTGTTTCGGGTGGCCGCCGCTCATATCCGTTTCAAGGCTCTGCTCTACCTGGTCGAACGGGCGGATATTATACCGTGGCAGGTTATCCAATGCGGCCTGCCATTCCTTCTTCTTGTTTGCGTCCTTTTCATTATCATACAAAGTCTTAGTGGCCATGTAATAGGGATTATCGCTACGGAGCATATACGCCGGGGTATTGTTGAGCTTATCCATGAGTGCCTGCTTCTTCGTCGGGTCAGTTTCCTTGTTGTATTGGTCAAGCAGTTCCTTATATTGCGGATTGTCAATCTGCGTTTCGCCAGGAAAGAGGCGGTCCATCAGCTTTTGCGGGTCGTTCGGGAATATGCCGGTATCGGCCTGTGCAGCTGTGGTCTGGGGAACGTTTGCCTGCTGGCCCGGCGTGATTGTGACATTGGCCTGTGGGGTTTGTGTAGTTGCCTGTGCATTGGCCTGCGCCGTAGCATCCACGGGCTGAATCGGTCCTTCTACAGGCTGTATCGGCGCCGGTTCTGCCTTGATAGGCTGATTGTCTATGGGCTTAATCGGCTGGTTGTCCACGGGCTGGATAGGCTGTACATCCTTTATCGGGGCTTCATCTGTGGGCTGTGCTTCCATGGCATGGACGGCCGGTACAGGCTTATCACCTGCATCCTTATTGATTTGGTCGGCGTACTTCTTCGCGTCCTTCTGATTATCGAACACGCCCAACGTATTCCCGGTTTCATAGAAGTTGTACGCCGTCTGGTCTTCGTCGAGTGTCTTCCCGTCGGCCCCCGTCGCTGGCAGGATGTAGTGTTTACCGTCGATTTCGGTCACGCGCACTTTCGGAAGGCCGTTGCTGGTATCCACGTTGCCCAGTGCAATCATGCCGGGTACTGTGGTCTGTGCCGACGGGATTGTAGCGGGCGACGCGTCGGCGACGTCACCACCGCTTTTTAAATTCAGACTGTAGAACTTGCTGTACGGGTCGTTACCGTTGAAGTTGAATCCGCTCATGCTCAGACTGCCGTTAATCGGGTTGCCAAGCCGGCCTGTAATGGCCGGGATGTAGCTATCAGATTTAGACGGAACGTCTACATTGGCCGTCGGCAGGACGCCCATGTTCTGCGCTACGGTCGCCTGCGGATTCTTTGCGGCGTCGTCAGCGGCCATTTTCTGCAAGGCATTGAAGTCAAAGAGGCCCTGCCCCTGGCCCGCCTTACTCTGGTTGTTGAGGTAGTCCGCGAACGAGATATTGCCAATCATGTTGCCGTCGGCGTCGGTCGCCGTGGGGTAATAGTTTCCAAGGTTATTGGCCGCATACATCGACGGCAGGAAGGTCGGCGTCTGGTAATTGATGGCGCCGGTATCGGTATTGTAATTCAAGCGACCGTTTACGCCTTGCAGGTTCGCCAGGAAGTTGTCAGACACCTGCGAGGGGTTCGCGCCAAAACCGCTATACGCATTACCGACGGCGGCGGTCTTGCCATCTGCCAAGGCGGGGGTCGAGCTGGTATCATACAGCGGTACGTTATCCGGCATAGATACCGGGTTATCCTGTCTGAAAAGCATCTGGTCGGCTTCCTTCTGCTTGCGGTTCAGAATGTTCGCGCCGACAGCATTGCCAATGAGCATCCCCAGGGCAAAGCGCGGGTCCTGGGACGCGTACTGTGCAAAGGCCAGCTGTGGCAACGCCTGCGTAGTGAACGGAGCAGAATACTGCCGCGGCGCATAGTTCTGGCTGATATTATCTTCGATATAGTTGTATTTCGATTTGGTTGCCATTAGTTATCCTCCTTTACCCAGTTGTCGGTACTACCGCCTTTGGCAATGAAGCCGTCTGCATAGTAGTTGTTGTCCCCGGAAACGTGCAGATCATATACTTTCCGTTCACCGGAGTAAACCATATTGACGACTTTTCCGCGGCCTTTGAGGTTCGTCCCCAGGGTCATGTTGCCGATTTCAACGAATCCCTTGTCCTCCGTTAAGAGCGGCTGTGTCGTTGTCGCCATGACATAATGGGTATCTACGCCGTCTTTACATACGAGGTTCCATACGTCGTTATAGTGCGGTTCCATGGTATGCAGGACCGTTTCTTCGGATTCTGTACCGTCTTCATGCGGACAAAGTACCTTGTCGCCCACTTTGACGTCGGTAATCGGCACTTCGGACCCATCTGCCAGGCGTACTTTCGTTTCCGGTGCAAAACAGAAGATAGCCGAGTTACTGGCAAGGCCGGCGAGGATACCACCGAACAGGCCGCCGCCGCTGGTCTTCTGCGTTGTGGTCGTCGTGCCCTTGCCTGCCAGTGCGCCCAATGCGCCCGTTGTCGAGCCATTGAGGCCCAAAGAGGCGTTCCAAAGGTTGATAGCCGGTTGCTGTGCGCCTTCCTGTGCGGCCGCCGCCGTGGCAATCGGCTGGCCTGCGGCGTCGATGTTCTGGCCGTAGATATTGGCTAGCTGAGATACCGTATTCTGCCAATTCTGTGCCATGGCGTCGCTGGCACTGTCGCTGATACCTCTAAGGCCGGTATCCATGACGGAGCTGTTGACCACGCCACGGGCGCCCATGTCCTGCAAGAGGTTGCCCATAGAGCCTTGCACGCCTTTCTGGATACTGGCTTCCATAGCGTCCTGGTAGGCTGTCGGTATCTGCCCTTGTGCCAGCCCTCTGATGCCCTGCTGGCCCCATTTGATTTGGTCCAGGGCATTGTTCATGAGGTCATTGTAATCCACCTGCGTGTCACCCAAAGAGCCGTGCAGCAGGTTCGCGGCGGTGTCGTTCAGCTTCTTCGCGTTCGGCATGACGTATTTCGAGTATTCCAGGGCCTGCTGTTGCAGGGCTTTTTCTTCAGCCGACGGGGTGTAGGTCTGAGACGAGCTGCTGGACTTACTTTTCTTCCCCATTCAATCACTCCCTTTCATTCGCATTTTTCCACGGCTTGTACGGCCGTCTGAGTTCATTGGTAACGTAATAATCAATCGTGCCGTCGTCGTTTTCCTTCGGGGTGCAGACGACTTCACGCCCCTGCTTATCCTTGCAGATATAGCGGTGTACGCCGTTGGTATCAAAGTCCTGCATGATTTTCCAGCCCCACAAACGGATATACGGCTTAATGTGCAGGATGCAGATAGTAATGATACGGTCGTAGCCGAATTGAAGGCCCATACATTCCAGGGCGTCCCGCCAGAAATGAGCGTCGTTGCAAAGGTTCCAGCAAAGGATAGCCTTGTTTTCCGGCATGGGCTTCCACTGGCAGAATCCCCGGTCTGGCAGATACCACGTAGTGAATCCCGCCAGGGCCTGGAATTTATCGCCTGTCTTTTCTTCGTATATCCTTATCCATTCACTTAATTCCTTGCTTTCCATTCTATCACTCCTAAAGGTCTGCAATTTCTAGAATAATATGGTCTACCGTGAACCGGTCGTTCGACTTTATCGTAATGTCCAGGCAATCCGTTGAGTGGTTGCACCGGAACTTATTGCGATCTGCCGTGGGAACTGTCACGTTCAGGGTACCGTCGATGAATTCCGCCTTGCCTGCATAATCGGCCGTGAACTTCGTGTCGACGCTCTTTAGGAGCATCTGGTCACTGCTGATAGTGGCTTTCGGCTTAAGGATGTACTCGATAGGCCGGCCGTCGTCATCGAGATACTGCGAATCCCAGGCGTACAGCTTGCCGCCACTGGCTACGATAACATTTGACGTCGTTTCGACGATACTGTCTATCGGCACATTGAATTTGAGTGTGGTAGCACTGCCCAGGAGATAGTTATAGGCCACAAAGTACTTATAATCACTCGTCGGGCGAATGAGTATCATACAGTGCCGTTGCAGATGATAGAACCGCGGTTCATACATGTTCGTCGTCAATAAGGCGTTGAACTTGTCGCCGATATCGGACGACTGGATGTTCCCATATTCCATGACGGCCGATAAGGTCTTTAGGCCGCGTATGGACTGGAATATGACGGAACTGCCGATATTGACGGCGCATCTCGTGCCTGCAATGTCGGTATTATTGGCAATCTCCGTTACCTGCCAGTTAGAAGGTTCTGCATCCCCCGACAGCTGATAAATTTTACCGTTGGTCTTGATGAAAATAATATCGGTTGCAAGAGGGACGATAGCAGCTATATCGCCGCTGTCGCCGTAACCGACGTCTAACCACTGTTCCTTATCGGCCCGGTTCGTATCTTCGGCCCAGTCTGTCCCGTCGCCCACGCCGGACAGATAGAAGCCGTCCGTGCCGTCCATGGATACCGCAATCCGGGAGAAACGCTGGAATACGATATTACACGTCGGGCTATCCTGGACTACAGTCAACTGGCCGTTCTGCGTATAGTCGTAATACTGGAGTTTCCCGCCGCTGGCAATCCATACCTTATCCATGAATTTCGCGCAAACAGGGTCGTAGCCCCCTTCCAGGTCGCCGATATATTCCGGGGTATGGCCGATGATGTACTTATAGGCTTTATTATGGTTCGTGAAAACCAGTAATAAGTTGGTGTCTACGTCATACCACATATCGCGTACGCTCTCGTTCCCGTCCATGGTATAAAGCAGGCCCAGCCCATCACGGCCCGTCAGGCGTTTACTGTCGCGCGAATAGATGTAATTCTGCGCTATCTGTAAATCCGACGCGTCGATTTGTTCCGGGGCCTGCGATACATTTACACCACCGACGAGGGATGAGAAGACGACGGACTGTGTCTGATGTTTGTTCAGTCTTCTCATATTCTCTCCCTACTTCGCGATACAGCCAATCAGAAGGACACCGGCCGCCACGGCCCACGTATCCCGTTGCCGGGTCAGCCTGGCTTCCTTCTTAGTCATGGAGTTGATTTGCTCTGTCAATGTCGCTAAGGATTGACTCTGCCTGTTCAAGGCTTCGCTGGCTTGACTCAATGAGCTGTCGGCTGTCGTCAATGACTGCCTTGTTGTCGTCAACTGTTCTTTCGCTTGCGTCAATTGATTCTGCAAGGCTGTCGAGTTGCTGTCCAGCCTGTCTAATCTGTTCTGTAGCTGTACCAATGTTCTCTCTTGCTCTCTGATTGTCGTCTTTAACTGATTGTACTGTTCGAGTGACATCTGCACTGTCTTCACGGGCGCGGCTGTCGTAGTATCGGCACAAAAGCCAGCCAAAGGCGAGCACAAGGACAAGGACAACGCAAGATACAATAAGGGTCTTTTTATTTTCGGCAATCTTATCAACCTCCTCTTTCAGCTGCGGAAGATACAAAATGGATCACCTCCTATAAACGCGACAATGCATCATGCATTTCACTGTCGAAACGGTTGTTCAAGCTGTCCCGGAGCGACGAACTATTCCATTCCGGGGTCTTGCATACGCTGTATACGGCCACGATGAAGTCATAGTCGTATTCTGGGGAGTCGATGTAGCTCAAATTCGGATAGCCGTCATAGTTGCCGGTCTGCGCGTTGAACATGCTGTGAACGGCTTCGGTCCACATGTCGAGGATATTCCCGACGCCATACTGTACCGCACGGCTCCATACGACGTCCCGGAGAACGTCGTGATGGTTCTCGATGTGCCAGTAGCTGTCTGCCAGAATCTGCACAGCCGGGTCGTAGTACGCCGCCTTGACGTACTCATGTTGTGCCTGTGCAAAGCCAACACTGTCGCTGGCGGCAGTGTTACGCCATGCTTCATCAAAGCTGTCACTGCATAACGGATATGCGTTGAGCTGCTCCCCATATTGCGGATAGTTGCTGTTCAGCCAGCTGACAAACTGCCCCAGACTGCCCGCATTGGAGCTGAACTGATACGTCCCGTAGGATTTACCGCCGGGGTCGCCGTAGCCGTCACTGATGCAGGCCGGGTCGCCGTTGCTTTCGTACTGTGCGCTTAATTCTCCTAACATAGTCATCATCCTTTCGTTTTTTCTGCGTTATTTGCCGCTGTGGGCGCGTTTTGCGGTTGTACCGGCATTACGTGTGGCGCGGAGTTGAAACGGCTGTCATAGCCGTATTTCGTCCAGCAAGCTTTACCAAGGCCGACGACGGTAGCGATACCACCCCCGACAGCCGTCACGCCGCTCCAACAACTCATCAATTCAAAGTGCGTCCCCCTCAGTGCGTTGCTCCAATAGCCGAAAAGCCAGCTAAAGAGGACAAGGCATAAAAAAATCATCATCAAAATACTCATGATGATGATGAGCTGAAGCCAGTGTTTCTGGCCCCACTGGCCGATGGCCACGATTTTATTTTTCATGGTCTCATCTCCAATCACTACATACGCGACAATACAGACGTAAGCACAGACGCAAAAATTCCAACTACGGTTACGCTTGTGCCGAGGGTCCAGCAAATGTCATGTTTTAAATCGTCGATGCGGTGATGTGCGGACTTCCCGGATTCGATAGCCATCACAACGTCGCGGTTGAGATTTGTCAGCTGCCGCTCGATTCTTTCAAGCTTTGCTACTAATTCATTTTCATTCATCTTGCGCCTCGATTCTAATTGTATGCTGCGTCCATGTCTTGCAGGATTTTTACAACTGCATCGCGATATTTGGCCGGCACTTTATCGAGTGTGACACGGCACATAATCACTTGGAGTGCCCAAAACTTAGCCATTGCTTACCACCTCACTTGTCATCTCCGCAATAGCGTTTTCTAATACGGCCACGCGCTCTTCTAATGCCGGTTTCGGAAAATCGGCCGTCAAGAAGAGCTGGTCGAAATTAGCTTCTACGTCCTCTTTTGATAATTCTGTTTGGATGTTCT